>NZ_JBFTZW010000026.1:0-38361 GCF_056406555.1 Arthrobacter sp. P1_B4 | reverse complement strand
ACACCAAGGTCTCGCACGCCCATGCCACCGGCGGGTACGCCGAACGCCGGGCCTCCTGCGTCCGGGGCGCCCGGGTCCTGGGCGTCCAGACCCTCGCCGAGATCCAGTTCGAATCCGGCTACCCGTACATCATGTTCGAGGACACCGTGAACCGGGAAAACCCGATCGACGGCAAGATCATCATGTCCAACCTGTGCTCCGAGATCCTCCAGGTCTCGCAGCCCACCACGTACCACGATGACCTGTCCTACGACCAGACCGGCAAGGACATCTCCTGCAACCTGGGTTCGCTGAACATCGCCAAGACCATGGACTCGCCGGACTTCGGCCTGACCATCGAGACGGCCATCCGGTCCCTCTCGGCAGTCTCGGACATGTCCAACATCACCTCGGTGCCCTCGATTGCCCGCGGCAACGACCAGAGCCACGCGATCGGTCTCGGCCAGATGAACCTGCACGGCTACCTGGCCCGCGAGCGGGTCCACTACGGTTCCGAAGAGGGCCTGGACTTCACCAACATCTACTTCTACTCGGTGGTGTTCCACGCGGTCCGCGCCTCCAACCTGCTGGCCATCCAGACCGGCCAGACCTTCGGCGGCTTCGAGAAGTCCAAGTACGCCTCCGGCGAGTTCTTCGACAAGTACACCGAGCAGGCATGGGTCCCGCAGACCGAGAAGGTCGCGGAGCTGTTCAAGAACATCCACATCCCCAACCAGGATGACTGGCGCGAGCTGAAGGCCTCCGTCATGGAGCACGGCATCTACAACCAGAACCTGCAGGCCGTTCCGCCCACCGGCTCGATCTCCTACATCAACAACTCCACCTCCTCGATCCACCCGGTGGCGTCCAAGATCGAGATCCGCAAGGAAGGCAAGCTGGGCCGCGTGTACTACCCGGCGCCGTACCTGACGAACGACAACCTGGAGTACTACCAGGACGCGTACGAGATCGGCTACGAGAAGGTCATCGACACCTACGCCGCTGCAACCCAGCACGTGGACCAGGGCCTGTCCCTGACGCYGTTCTTCAAGGACACCGCCACCACGCGCGACATCAACAAGGCCCAGATCTACGCCTGGAAGAAGGGCATCAAGACCATCTACTACATCCGTCTCCGCCAGCTCGCGCTGGAAGGGACCGAGGTAGAGGGCTGCGTCAGCTGCATGCTGTAGCTTCAACTAAATCGTGACAGTACGACGGCGGGCGCCCGCCCGCCGTCGTACGCTTTAACTAAGAACTAAACCCAACATTTAGGGGATGACATGACCGAAAAGGTCAAGCTGCTGAGCCACGTCGAGGCGATCAACTGGAACCGTATCCAGGATGACAAGGACGTGGATGTCTGGAACCGTCTGGTCAACAACTTCTGGCTACCGGAGAAGGTGCCGCTGTCCAACGACGTGCAGTCGTGGGCGACGCTGACCCCGGACGAGCAGCAGCTCACCATGCGCGTGTTCACGGGCCTGACCCTGCTGGACACCATCCAGGGCACCGTCGGCGCCGTGTCGCTGATTCCGGACGCGCTCACCCCGCATGAAGAGGCTGTCTACACGAACATCGCGTTCATGGAGTCTGTGCACGCCAAGAGCTACTCCTCCATCTTCTCCACGCTGGCCTCCACCAAGGAAATCGACGAGGCGTTCCGCTGGTCCACCGAGAACGAGAACCTTCAGAAGAAGKCCCAGATCGTCATGGACTACTACCAGGGCGACGACCCCCTCAAGCGCAAGGTGGCCTCGACGCTGCTGGAAAGCTTCCTGTTCTACTCGGGCTTCTACCTGCCGATGTACTGGTCCTCCCGGGCCAAGCTGACGAACACGGCCGACCTCATCCGCCTCATCATCCGTGACGAGGCCGTCCACGGCTACTACATCGGCTACAAGTTCCAGAAGGGCCTGGAAGGCCTGTCGGAGGAGCGCAAGCAGGAGATCAAGGACTACACCTTCGAGCTGCTCTTCGAGCTGTACGAGAACGAGGTCCAGTACACGCACGACCTCTACGACTCCGTCGGCCTGGCCGAGGACGTCAAGAAGTTCCTGCACTACAACRCCAACAAGGCCCTGATGAACCTGGGCTACGAGGCCATGTTCCCGGCCTCCGTCACCGACGTGAACCCGGCCATCCTGTCGGCCCTGTCGCCGAACGCTGACGAAAACCACGACTTCTTCTCGGGCTCGGGTTCGTCGTACGTGATTGGCAAGGCTGTTAATACTGAGGATGATGACTGGGACTTCTAGTTCCTCCCAACTCTCTGTCCCATCGCTCGCTCCTGTTGTGCTCATAAACCGGGACGGCGGCCCCGCACGCATACGCGTGCGGGGCCGTTTTTGCGGGACGCGACCCCAACACTTCCGCTTCATGGGCAAAGCTCATCCTCGAAGCGCTCACCGCTCAGGCCAGTTGCGCGCCGGTTCCACTCCACCGTCCGTTACGGGCGGTCATTCCTGTCCGGTTCGAGGAGGGCCTGAATGGCGGCGTCGCAGAGCCTCGATAGCCGGGCGGCGCTGGTGGAGTGTGACGGGTTTACCCTAGTTGCATGGAGAACCTGAGGGGCCCATTGTATCTGGACGTCGCGGCGAAGGGCCTGTCCCTGGCGGGCGTTGTGATGATGCTTTTTGGGCATGGCGGTTGGTTCACCGTCGGTCTTTCCCTCGTGTTCATCGGCGTGCTGATTGGGGCATGTGCCATGGTGGCCGTCCGTCGGGTGCGGTCGCCTACCGGTCCTGCCCGCCCCACACTTTTCGGCTCGTGGGGCCGAAGGGGCGGCTCCTCAGACGGGGATACGGGCTCCTGAACCGCTGGGGGCGGATCGGCTCGCTTGCGGGTTCGGCGAGCAATATTGTGGCAAGCGAAGGGGCGCTGAATGTCGAAGGTACCGATCGTTTACAAGAGCACGCACCGGGTCAAGTTCTCCGAGCTCGACCCCTACAACCACGTGAGCACGGGGGAATACGCGACCTATTACGCAGATCACCGGATGGAGGGCCTGCGGGACTATGTCGGTTGGGATCTGGAAACGCTGGGGACATTGCCGTTCATGGTCTGGGTCCGGAGGATGGAGATCGACTTTCTGCGGCCTGCTCGGGGCGATCAGGAGATCACCATCACGTCGTTCGTGCGAGAGTTCCGCGGGCCCGATGCGCTTATCGAGTGCGCTATGGTCGATTCCGGCGGAACGAACGTGTCGCGCTGCGTCATGACCGTTGCCCACGTCGACAAGGAAACGAGTCGCGCGACGGACTGGCCGGCCGACGTCATGGCGCTGTTCTTCGAAAAAGAAGCCCCATGAGCGCTTCGGGTCGGTCTATGAACCGTTTATCGATGACGAATGGCAACCACTCTCAGAACCAGGGACGAACAGGACCTTAAGTGACTAAGTACAGGCCGGAGTCGCCGTCTCCAAGTGTCTTCGCCAACTAGGTCAGTTATCCGACAGCGTTAGAGAAAAATCCACGGAATGACGGTGATTAATTTCTGGCAATTTCCGCCAACTAGCCTCGGGTCTCACACCTCCTTCGTAACCCGAAACGACCCCGCACGCAGACGCGTGCGGGGTCGTTTCATTCAAAGGTCATTTATTGTGTGCTCATGAGGCGGATCTGCCGCGTAGTTCCTCTCGGCGCCGCTTGGTCTTACCACCTCGCCACCGGCCTGCATGTCGGCCTCACCTGGAAGTGGCCGTGATCGGGCCGCTCGCACCTGCGTGGGTACGAGCGACCGCGATCCTCGGTCCGACCGTCAGGTGTAGCACAGGCTGACCAGCAGTGCTTTGAGTTGGGTGTATTGGTTTGTCGCCATCCAGGCTTTCGCGGCCTCCCTGTTCGGGAACCCCGGGTCGCCGAAAAGAACCCGGGTGAACAGTCCGCCGTTGGCGGTGGAGACGAGATTGCACCATGATGCGACGCCCTCGCCCTCCTTCAGCGACCGGGGATCAGTTAGCCCCATGAAGTAGGCATCGCCATCACCAAAAGATTCCACAGCGAATCCGAAGACGGGCTTCTTGCCGTCCGGCGCCGTCATTCCGGAAACTGCCTTGTGATCGAACACGTGACGCGTCACGGGACCGCCAGCACACCCTGCAGTGACGCCGTTGGCCAGGAAGAGCAGATCGTTTCCCGCACCGTCAGCAACGGTGACCTCAACGCCGGGAAGGCCGGCGGGCGGGAGCACGGTTCGCACGGTCCACGTCTCCGGATAGGCGAACGAGATGTGTCCGTCCGGGAACGTGAAGGTCTTCAGCGCGGGAGACCCGTGCTTACCCGCTGAGGCGGGAACCTCCGACGCCGGTACCGCCCTGGCGGCAGGTGCCGTCGGTCCTGCAGTGGAAGCAGGTGGGAAAGTTAACGTCGCCGTGCGGTCTGCCATGGTACTCACGACAAGGCTCGAAGCGGCGGCCGGAGCCCCTGGCTGTGGCCCACAGCCGGCAAGGGCGAGGCCGATGGAAGAACCTGCGATGGTGACGGCAGTGAAGAGTCTGGCGCGATGTGAATGCATGGTGTAGCCCCCAATTTTCTTATGACGGCGGGCCGAATGTCCCGCTTGAAAGCAAAGTTTCCGGGACGCGGCCAGTAATTACAGCCGGGGCAAGTTATTTATGCCTTCCGATCGCCCACACGCCTCAGATGGCCGCCGCCTGCCTCCCCGCCGGCACCCGTGACAGGAAGTCCTCCACCACCGCGGCGAACTCGTCGGGCCGTTCGATCTGCGGCATGTGCCCCGTCTTCGAGAATGTGTGCGACTCGGCGTGTGGCAACGCTGCCACTGCCGCCTCGAGGTGGCTGAACGGGAGAATGTGGTCGTGGTCGCCCCAGACCACGAGCGTGGGAGTCTCCGACTGGGCCAACGCCCCGAGGAGGGCCCTCCGCCACCCGGCCCTGACGCCAAAGATGGTTCCGAGGTCGCGAGCGATGTCGAGGAGGGTTTGGCGGTGGGATGCCCGCTGCGACAAAGCGAACGCGTGGTCAACGCGGGCGTCGGTCACCAGTGCTTTGTCGTAGAAGATCGACTGGACGGTGCGGCGCGAAGCCACTGGATCCGGACGCAGCAGCAACGCCGCGAGCGGCCCGACCGCGAGCAGGCGCAATACCAGTGCAACCTCCTTGCCAAACCCGGCACTGTTCGCAAGAACCAGCGCCGAAACTCGGTCCGGGTGTTCGGCAGCCAGTTTCATGGCGACGGCCCCGCCCAGCGAGTTTCCCATCACGGGGAGCGGCTCGTGCACCCCGACGGCGTCGAGGAATACCGGCAAGACGTCGGCCAGCTTCGCCAAAGTCGCCGGCCCGGAAGGCCGTTCCGAGTATGCAAATCCGGGCAGGTCCACGCTGTAAACGGCGTGTCGTGCCGAGAGCCGCTCGTGCTGCCCGTTCCAGTCCTCCAGGCTCTGGCCGATCCCGTGCAGGACCAGCACGGGGTCGCCGCTGCCGGTCTTCCGGTAGCGCAACCGCGTGCCTGCGACGTCGACGTATCCCGTTCCCGGGAGCGCCAGGGGATCCCGGAGCACAGATGGCGCCC
Source organism: Arthrobacter sp. P1_B4 (assembly GCF_056406555.1). Classification (NCBI taxonomy): domain Bacteria; kingdom Bacillati; phylum Actinomycetota; class Actinomycetes; order Micrococcales; family Micrococcaceae; genus Arthrobacter; species Arthrobacter sp. P1_B4. Next base: position 32,850 of record NZ_JBFTZW010000026.1, on the reverse strand, counting down.
CGCCGGACACCCGCACCCGTTGTCCGCGCCGACCGAAACGGACCCGGTCGGTCAACCTGCCGGCCCTCAGGAGGGCGAAGTCTCGGAAGTAGTTCTGGTGCAGCCGCCACGGTGAACCGGCACCCTGCCGGGGCAGCTGATCGGCCCCGCGGAAAATGTAGCCGGCCTTCAGGTCAATCAGGGTGGACAGCTCACCGTTGGCGACATCGGCAGGCGCCGCGGGCACCACCCAATGCAGTCCCCGCCGGTCAAGGTGCTTCAGCAGCCGGCAGACGTAGCCTGCGACCAGATCCGCCTTCAGGGTCCACGATGCGTTGGTGTACCCGATGGTGAGCGCAAAGTTGGGCACGCCGTCGAGCATCATGCCCTTGTAGGTCAGGGTCTTGCCCACGTCCACGGGATCGCCGTCGACGGTGAGCGCCATCCCGCCAATCACCAGCAGATTCAATCCCGTCGCCGTGACGATGACGTCGGCCGGGATCGACCCGCCCGAGACCAGGTCAATCCCGTCCGGCGTGATCCGGGAGATCCTGTCGGTGACGATGTCGGCAGTGCCTGCGCTGATCGCGCGGTAGAGGTCCCCGTTGGGGATCGCGCAGACCCGCTGGTCCCACGGCTGATACGACGGCGCCAGGTGCGTGTCAACCGCAAAGCCCTGCGGCAGCTTGGCGACCGCAGATTTGCGCAGGATCGCTTTCATGGTCTCCGGCCGCCGTCGGCTGAGCTGGTACGTGAACATCGAAAAGAGAATGTTCTTGACCCGGACGACGTCGTACGCCAGTTGCGCGGGCAGCTTGCCCCGGAGGCGGTCGGCCAGGTGGTCGCGGGACGGCACGGGGGCGATGTACGTGGGGGAGCGCTGCAGCATCGTCACCTTCGCGGCCGCCTTTGCCATGGACGGCACAAGTGTCACCGCGGTGGCCCCGCTGCCGATGATCACCACCTGCTTGCCCTCGTAATCGAGGTCGGCCGGCCAGTGCTGCGGGTGGACGATCGATCCGGTGAAGGTGTCGGCGCCGTCAATGGCAGGGGTAAACCCCTCGTCATAGCGGTAATAGCCCGAGCACACAGACAGGAAAGAGCATGTGTACGTGACCGCCTCGGCGGTGCCGGGTCCCGGGTCGCCGTGCCGGTATTCGCCCTCGGATGTGCGGACGGCCGTCACCGTCCACAGCGCGGTGTCGCTGGACCAGTCGGCAGAGACCACCCGGGTGTTCAGCCGGATCTGCGGGGACAGGCCCTCGTCCGCAATGGTCGCCTCGATGTAGTCGCGGATCGCATCGCCGTCGGCAATCGCCTTGGCACCGGCCCAGGGCCGGAAGGAATAGCCGAGGGTGTACATGTCGCTGTCGGAGCGGACGCCCGGGTATCGGAAGAGATCCCAGGTGCCGCCCACCGTGCCCCGGGACTCCAGGATCGCGAACGTCTTCCCTGGTGTTTCGCGTTTCAGCCGGCTCGCGAAACCTATGCCGCTCAGCCCGGCTCCGACAATCAACACATCCACGTGCGCGCTCATCACGCCACGCTATCGACTTAAAGTCGAGAGAGTCAACACCGTGTTGATACCTCGCGTTAGGATGGGCGCATGGCTCCACGTGGAAGACGTACAGCACGGGTCTCGGGGGATGAACGCCAGGACGCGATCCTCACCACCGCCGAGGCGCTCCTTGGCGAGCGGTCCTTCGACGACGTTTCGATCGAGGAGCTGGCCCGCGGCGCCGGCATCTCGCGCCCCACCTTCTACTTCTACTTCTCGTCCAAGGATGAGATGCTGCTGGCCCTTCTGGACCGGGTGATCTCCGAGGTGGAACACCGGGTCAGCGAGTTGCCGCGAAATTTCGAAAGTGACCCCGCGGGAGCCTGGACGCGCTCCATTGGCATGTTCGTTGAGGTGTTCGTGGCCCATCGCGGCGTCGCCACCGCGGCGATTGCAGCGCGGGCCCGCAACGACGAGGTGCGCGCCCTCTGGTCCAAATCGATGCAGTCCTGGGTCGATTTCTCGAGCGATGTCATCGCGTCCGAGCAAGCCCGAGGGGCTGCGCCGGACGGCATCGACGCCCATGACCTGGCCGTGAGCCTCAATCTCATGAACGAGCGGGTGATCACCGCCGTCCTCAACCGGGAGATTCCCGCGATCGCGGAGTCCCATGCCCTGGACGTGTTATCCACCATCTGGATCCGCAGTATCTACGGGTCCGTCAACCCCGGCCGTTCCTAGCGCCGGGTGGAAAGGAAGAACCCGCATGCCCCACCAGATCAAGACCCTGACCGTGCTCGGCACCGGAGTGCTCGGTTCCCAGATCGCCTATCAGGCCGCCTTCCACGGATTCGCTGTCACCGCCTACGACGTCGACGGCGACGCCCTGGAGAAGGCCCGGGCGCGCTTCGCCCGGCTTGTCGGCATCTACCGGGCGGCCAACGTCGGCGGTGCCGGAGAGAGCAAAGCCGAGGCAGCTCTTGAAAACCTCCGCCTCACCGCCAACCTCGGGGACGCCGTCGCCGATGCAGACCTCGTGATCGAGGCCGTTCCTGAGCTGCTCGAGGTGAAGCGGGACGTCTACCGCACGCTCGCAGATCTGGCCCCCGCCAAGACCATCTTCGCCACGAACTCATCAACTTTGCTGCCCAGTGATCTTAAAGATTCCACCGGCCGCCCCGACCGCTTCCTCGCCATCCATTACGCCAACAACATCTGGGCGCAGAACATCGCCGAGGTGATGGGCACCGCCGAAACCGATCCCGCAGTCTTCGACGCCGTCGTCGACTTCGCGCGAAACAGCGGGCTGGAGCCGATCGAGATCAGGAAGGAGAAGGCCGGCTACGTGCTGAACTCCCTGCTGGTCCCGCTCCTGAACGCGGCCGCCGGCCTGCTGCTGCAAGGCGTCGCCAGCCCGGAAACGATCGACAAGACGTGGCGCATTGCCACCGGAGCGCCGAGCGGTCCGTTCCAGATCTACGACGTCGTCGGGCTGGGAACCGCCTACAACATTGCCGCCTCATCGCCAGAGCCCGGATCCCAGGTCTTCGCTCGGTACCTCAAGGACAACTACATCGACCAGGGCAAACTCGGCGTCGAGACGGGCGAGGGTTTTTACACCTACTGAGTCTTCCCATAGGCGGACGGACAGTCTAGTGAAGGGGAAGGGCTGCGCAACCGCTTTTTACACGGACCCGGTCAGCCCTGGCGGTTCGAGTCCAGGACGGTGATGTCCAGGGGCATGCGCCTGGCGCGACGGAGGCGTCCGGCCAGCAGGTTGCGCACCCCGCGGGTCACCATGGTCGTCTTGGTCAGATACCGGAACTCGGCGGTGTCCGACGTTACGAGGTCCAGAAGCGGGCGCGCGGCGTCGTCAGGGGTCTGCCCCCACAGCCCGACGACGACCTGCAGCCCGCCCAGTCGATGCTCGTACCCGGGCTGGGACGTGACGTGCCCCAGCATGTCCGTGATCACCAGGCCCGGATTCATGCCATGCACCCGGACGCCGGTGCCCTTGGTCTCCACCCGCAACGTCTCGGTGAACTGGCGGACCCAACGCTTGCTTGACGCATACGCGTTCTGCAGTGCCACCGGCCCCTGGTCGCCGTGGCCGTATACGTTGACGAGGTCGCCGCGACCTTGGCCGATGAACACCGGCAACGCCACCCTCGACCCGTGGAACGTGCCTAGGATGTTCGTGCGCACCACTTGCGTGAAGTCCTCGACCGGCGTGGACGCCGTCGGCCCGAAGACACCGGAAGCTCCGGCGTTGTTGACCCAGATGTCGAGCGTCCCGCGGCTAAGGGCCTCGTCGCGCAGGGCCTCGACGTCGGCCAGCTCACCGGTGTCGCACTGACGCCCGGATGCCGCGATCCCTTCCGCGTGCAGCCGCTCGACGGCGGCCTCGACGTCGGCGTCCGACCTGGACGCCAGCACCACCGTCGCACCGTGATGCCCCAGCAACCGGGCCATGGCCAACCCCAGGCCGCGCGTCGAGCCAGTCACGACTGCCACGCGACCGCGGAGCACATCTCGTCGCGAACCCATGCTTCTCTCATACGCGCAGCGGCCGGGGAGAGCAAGAGGGCAGGCATGGTGACAGTTCCGAGGTGGTTGTCCGCCGGGTGGTTCCCCGGCGGCGCTGTTCCATCGCATCGGGGCAATTATCGAGGGTCTGTCGGGACGTCGCGGACGGATTTAGACTGAATCATTCCGCGACGCCGGCGGCGTCTGCCTCGGGCGGGGAGGAAGATCAGCGGCCGCCTTGTCGCACGTAGTCGGCGGGATCGTAGTGGATCCGGAGTGTCGAGATCTTGCCGTTGTCGAAGCGGAAGAACTCTGCGAGTCGGACAAGCCCGGCCGGCATGCGGGCGTCGTAGAGTATCGCGGAGCCATCTGCGCCGTGGACCTCTTGGATGATCTCGAGGTCCGACACTGTGGCGATGAAGCCTTTTACGCCTTGGCAGAATCCGGCGGCCCCTGTGCGCTTCCCTGCGATCGGACCTTCAAATTCGAGGTCGTCGACGAGCAAAGTGCGCAGCTCGCCGTCGGGGTCGAACGCTTCTATGCCGGCGGCCAGGATCCGGTAGTAGCGTTGGAGTACGTCTGGCGCAGCCTTGCTCAGCGGGGACATCGGCAGCTCCTCCTTAAGATTGAAAACTTCAAGCTCTGCACATCGATGAGGCGGTGAACGCGGTTCAATTTGGACCGGATCGTCGCCGGTCAGGTTATATCCGTTGAGTACAGAAGTCACGACGTCGAGGAAGGCTTTCGCCGGGGCGTGGTACTCGCCGTCGTTTCAGCGGCGTGGCGGGGCTACAGTCCCCGGAGCCGTTCAGGCGTTCTGCTGGTTCGCGGCCGTCAGCGTCTTGCCTAGAACTGGGTAGTGCCGCGCAGTCGGCGCGGGCGGCCGTCTGGGTCCATGAGAAGACGGCTCATCGGATCTGCCCAGAGGCGTTGGCGGGCCGACACCGGCTCTGGAGTGTGGTGGCGCGCGTGTCCGGCGGGGCGGGTGGAACGGCGGCCGGCTTCATGCCAGCGGTCGAGAGCGTCCGCGGTGGTGTTCCAAAGTTTGAGCCCGGCCGCCGGGTCGACGAGCTGGGGATCGTTCTGCTCCAGGCCCAGGTGTTCGGCCCAGAGTTGGAGCCGGAGCTCGTGGGCCAAAGGCCGGAAAGTGTCGCGGCTGTTGTCTGTGCCGGACGCCTCCCGGTTGTCGACAGTCGTGTCGAGTACGGCGCAGGTGAGCTCGCTGTCGTTGGTCCAGGACCGGCGGTTGAAGTTGTCTGAGCCGCAGGTGAACCAGGTGTCGTCGATGATGCAGATCTTGGCGTGGACATAGATCGGAGTTCCCGCGCGGTTCTCCAGGTCGAACACACCGACCCTGTTGGGCGCAACCCTACGCAGCATGCTGATGGCATGCAGTTGCCCGATCCGGGCCGCCGGCCCTGCGAGAGGCCCGTCAGCGTCGGGGTAACGGGGTACGACGGCGATCACCTTCAGGTCGGGATTCCGGTCGAGGGCCTCCGCGATTCCGGCTGCGACCTCTTTCGACCACAGGTACTGGTCCTCGACGTAGATCAGCGAGCGGGCGTGGGCGAAAGCTTTCGTGTAGGCGCGGGCAATGCTGCGCTCCCCAACAGGCGCGAACGGAAACGGGGGACGTCTAACGCCGTAAGTGCGCAGCAGCTGCACGGAATGAGGACCCGCCGGTGGTGGCGGCGGAGCAGTGGCCGGGAGCGGTTCGGGGTGCCTGGGCATACGGGCCAGTCGTTGCAGCAGCATCCGGTAGGGGGTGTGTCGGTCCAAGGGATGGGGGTCATTCCACCGTTCAGCGAACACTGCCAGCACATCYGCCACCACGGGGCCGCGCAGTTCGAGGGCGGCATCGTGCCATGGCGGTCGTTTACCGTACCGGGAATCCATGCTCACCGCTTGCGGGTCTCCCGCGTGGTCGGCGTCGTCCCGACGGCTGTGGGAAAGGTCGATCCCGCCAACGAACGCGACATCCAGCGACGGATTGTCACGACGGCGAATGACGAAGAGCTTCTGATGATGGGAGCCGAACACGCGTACACGCTGATCCAGCAGCACCTCTCCGCCGGCGTCGTTGACCCGACGGCTTAGGAGCTCATTGGAACGGCCGCTGATCGGGGCCGATACGCGCTCTCCATGGGATCTCCAGACAAGCCCCCGCACTTCCACTCCCTCACCGGCCAAGCCCGCGAGCACCTCGCCGATCGACGGTCCGTCCGCCAGCAGCCGCTCGTCGGCGTCGCCACGCCAGTCGGTGAACCACACGCGGTCTCCCGCCTGGAGCGCCGTCAACTCCTCATGCAGCCGGGCGAAGTAGGTCGCACCATGAACCAGGGGCCGCACGAGATTGCCCTCCGACCACGGCGGCGATCCGGCACCGCCCGCGTGTACGTCTGTGGCCAAATTTCCCCTCTCAGCGCGGCTCAGAAACCACGTACCAGCATCACTGTCCACTCAGTCCTTCTTTCGGCGCCCGAACCCAGGGCACTAGTGTCCGGTCTTCAACGTAGCGACTGTGATGCCTAATGTCACCGACCGGGTCGTAAGCACCGGATCAAACCCGCTCTCCGGCCCTACCGGGATGACGCTGGACGGCCTATCGTGGTCCTGACATAGCCCGAGGGAAAGGAACGACGATGTTCACCCTGCAGATTAGCTATCCGGTCCGGGACTACGAGGCCTTTAAGAAGGTCTTCGACACTGATCCCGCAGGCCGAGCCGCCTCCGGCGCCCGGGCAGTCCGCTTGTTCCGGGACACAGAGGACCAGAACAGTGTGGCCGTGCTCCTTGATTTCGACACCAGGGACGCCGCGACCGGCTTTCTGGAAAAGTTGCGCAGCCAGGTGTGGGACAAACCTGAGGTGATCGGGCAGCTAATGACGGCAGCGCCGACAGCCAGGATTCTGGAAGAAGTGGCCCGCGAGGGGCAGGGCGCGGGCTGACCGCTGAGAATCCTGCTCGACTCGCGGTGGAACAAGAAACCGCTGCATCCCGTGGGTGCCAATGTTGGCTCTCGGGCAGGTTTGGGCGCTAAAAGAGCGTCGAGTTCAAAGCCCACCTAATGCCGGCCTGGAGCCCGCGTTATGCCTGCCGGGAGTATGAGGAACCCGAGGCCGTCCGTTCCAAGAGTCCGAAGTCGATCATGTAGCGGCGCAGCATGACGACGTCATCGCTATAACTGAGCAGTCGTTCATTAACCTGCTTTTCCGTTAGGTGTTCGCCCGGCTCTATAGCTTCGCTGACGATCCAGGCCAGGAGCTCCCGCCGTTCCGTCATGTTGGCTGGATACCTCTCGATCCTCCCCAAGCGCATGAAGCGGGCCAATCCGGTCTGCGGCTGCCGCCGGGGTTGCTGCCTGAGGAGGTCGCGGAAGATCGCCTCGGGTGCCTCAAGGTCACTGGCGGCATTGCGTTCCACGAGTCCTGACTCAAGGAGGACAGCGATGGCCCGGTTTCGCCGGTGGTCATTCAGGTCAGCAAGCACGTCGGGGAGCTTGGCGCCGAGCACTATTTGCGCGTAGGCGGTCCGAGCGTCCGTGTTAGCGAAGGCTGCCACTACACGCCGCCAGTGCGGTCCACTCACCATCGTCGTTACCGTCACAGCGTTTTCCTCACTCTGCATTTGCCCCCGCCTGTGCTGGTCACGGCAATTGGTCAACAGGCAAAATCGTAGTCCTGCGCGGGTGTGGCGGACAGGGCCTACAGACGGCAGGCTGATGGCCCGGACATTGACGGTTGGCTTTTCATGTGGGTTGAAGCAGGCGGTATTCCGGCACTGCGTCGGGAAATTGGTGTCCGGCCGTGAATGGGTGCCCGGCGGTGAATTGGTGCCAGTCCGGGAACGGGTCCGGGGGCAGGCCTGCGTCCGGATCCGCGGGCTGGCCTTGATCGGGGCCTGTGTCGGGGTCGGGTTCCGGGCGTGTGTCCGTGGCCTGGATGTGGGGCAGCCAGTCCTCGGGCCAGTGGGGTGGTTCCCAGTCCTGGTGTTCGCTGGGATAGTAGCGTCCGGACGGGGAGGTCCAGCCCGGTGGGTGGTCCCTGCTGGCCCGGTCCGGTGTCCAGGCGGAGGCGTGTTTAAGCCGGTGGTGTTTCGGGCAGGGCTGGCCGAGGTTCGAGATGCCGGTGGTGCCGCCGTCGGCCCAGGCCAGGAGGTGGTCTGCCTCGTTGTCCAGGGAGTGGTTGCCGCAGCCGGGGAACGGGCACCGGCCGTCGCGGAGCCGGAGCCAGTGGCGCTGGGCCGTCGTCAGCCGGTAGTTGGTCCGGCCGATTTCCAGCGGGGCACCGTCCCGCGGGTCGGTCAGGACCCGGGAGAAGGAACCGGCGCCGTCGGCGATCAGGCGGCGGGCCATCGACGGCGGGATCGGACCGTACCCGTCCAGGACGGCCGGTTCGTCGGTGGCGCCGAGCAGGGACAGGACCGGGACGGTGACCAGGACCTGCGCACGCGGGACCGGAACAAGCCCACCCGCACCCGCACGAGCTCCCACCCCTGTGCCGGTGCCGGCGCCGCCGTCGGCCGATCCACCGGTGCCGGCGCCGGCCGTTCCGTCGTTTGATCCGCCGCCGGGCGTGCCGTTGGTGAGGAGCCAGGTGGCGGTGACGTCGGCGCGGAGCTGGGCCAGGGTCCGGCCCTCGTGCGGGCCCTGGAGGGCGCGGGCGGCGGCGGTGGTCCGGTCCCAGATCCCGGCGGCGGTGTCGGCCGGGAGGTGGGCGGAGAGCCAGGCCATGCCGTCCCTGGCCGGGGTGTACTCGATCCGCCGGTCCGCGGCGCTCGTGGCGTGGCGTTCCTCGATGCTGGCGGGGTGGTGGCGTTCGCGCCAGGTGCGGGCCTTGGCCCGGAACCGGGAGGGAACGAGCTCCCCGGCCGGGCAGCCGCGGGCGGGGTTCGGTGCTTCGGGGTCCAGGAAGTGCGCTTCGAGCCCGGCCGCCCCGGCCGCATTCAGGCTGCTGGTTTCGTCCACGATGATCCGGGCGTGCTGCCAGGAGATCGCCCCGGACTCAAGGGCGGCCAGGGTCAGCCGCAGCGCCGTCGTCAGGGCCCGGGATTCGGCGAGGAGGGCCGCGGCGGCGCGTTCGCTGACCGTCAGGACACAGGCGACCTCGGCGACCAGGGCCATCTCACGGACGGCACGGTCCCGCGGGGACGGCGCTGGCGGCGCCAAAAGCCTGGTTGCGTGCGCGTAGTCGTCGGCCAGCCGCACCCTCAACGCCGCGGTCCGGGCCTCCAGCCGGGCGACCTCGGCCAGCCCGTCCAGACAGGCATCGGCCCAACAACGCAACGGATCGGCATCCCTCAGGCCATCAGCACTCCGCCGCCGGTCGGCGCCAGCCGGATCGCCGTCACCCAACAGGTCGGCAGCAGGCGCATCGGATCGGTCAGCGCCGGCACCGGCCAAGGCGGCAAGCGCGGCAACCGACGCCGCGACGGCTTCCACGGTCGCCCCGCTCTCCGCACTCAACACTGTCCTGCTCTCCACACTCAGATCATCTCAGGAGCCACCGACAATTTTTGATGAAACTGAAGTGACCGAGCACCCGGCAGTCCACTTCTGACAGCTGCCGGAAGAGCATCCAATGCCATCGGCGCGAGTGTTGAGTGTCGCACGTCTGCGTAGTAGCGTGACAAGCACCGTCAATACGCGTAACACGGACTCGGGAGCGATCATGGCATATATGACACGGGGGCTGGTGGCTGTCACGGCGGCCCTGGCATTGAGCGTGACGGGTGGCGCCGTCGCCGCCCCTGCGCAGGCCGATCCGCGGGAGACCGCAAAGACGTCAACCGCCACCGGCTACGGCGGAGCGGTGAGCACCGTGGATCCGGAGGCATCCGCAGCGGCGATCGAGGTCCTCCGCAAGGGCGGCAACGCAGCGGATGCCGCCGTCGCCGCAGCCGCGACCCTTGGCGTGACTGAGCCGTACAGTGCCGGGATTGGCGGCGGAGGCTACTTCGTGTTCTACGACGCGAAGACCGGCAAGGTGGGCACGATCGACGGCCGCGAGACCGCACCGGCCAGAATGCCGCACGACGCGTTCATCGACCCAGCGACCGGCAAGCCCTTCAATTTCACGCCCGAGCTCGTCACAAGCGGCGTCTCCGTTGGCGTCCCCGGCACCCCGGCTACCTGGGCGCGTGCCCTGGACCGGTGGGGCACGTTGAGCCTCGGCGATGCCCTCAAGCCTGCCATCAAGGTGGCCACCCGTGGATTCGTGGTCGATAAGACGTTCCGCCAGCAGACCCTCGACAACAAAGCCCGGTTCGAGGCGTTTCCCTCGACCAGCAGCCTCTACCTCCCGGGCGGTGACGCCCCCGCCGTCGGCAGTGTCTTCCAGAACCACGACCTCGCCGAGACATACCGGCTCCTCGCGAAAAAGGGCACGGACGGCTTCTACGGCGGGCCGCTTGCGGCCGAGATCGCGGCCACGGTGCAGGCTCCGCCCAAGACTTCCAACACAAAGCTTCCCGTTCCGGCAGGCCACCTGACGACGGCGGATCTCGCCGCATACCGCGCCCTGGATCAGGCGCCCACGCACGTGGACTACCGCGACCTGGACGTCTACGGCATGGCGCCCTCCAGCAGCGGCGGCACCACCGTGGGCGAGGCGCTGAACATCCTGGAGCCGTCCAACCTGTCCGGGATGTCCACGCCGGGCGCCCTGCACCACTACCTCGAGGCCAGCGCGCTTGCTTTCGCGGACCGTGGCAAGTACGTGGGGGACCCCGCGTTCGTGAGCGTTCCCACCGCCGCGCTCACGGACCCGGTGTTCGGCAAGGAGCGTGCCTGCCAGATTGACCCGCTGCACGCGGCAGCGAAGCCGGTTGCGCCGGGGAACGTGTCCTCGTACGACGGCGCGTGCCCGGCCGCCGCCGTCGCGCCCGCCGACGAGAAGGACACCGAGAACATCTCGACGACCAACCTGACCGTCGCGGACAAGTGGGGGAACGTGGTCGACTACACGCTCACGATCGAGCAGACCGGAGGGTCCGGCATGGTGGTCCCCGGCCGCGGCTTCCTGCTCAACAACGAGCTGACCGACTTCTCGACCGTCTACGACCCGGCCGACCCGAACCGGATCGAGCCGGGGAAGCGCCCGCGCTCGTCCATGTCGCCGACCATCATCCTCAAGGAGGGCAAGCCGTTCCTCGCCCTCGGCTCGCCCGGCGGATCGACCATCATCACAACCGTCCTGCAGACCATCCTGAACCGGGTGGACCTTGGCATGACCATCTCCGGGGCGATCGCTGCACCGCGTGCCTCGCAACGGAATACGGCCAAGGTCACGGCCGAACCGGAGTTCATCGCCAAGTACGGCAGCCAGCTGGCACCGTTTGGCCATCAGTTCACCCCGTCGGGGGATGCGTTCACCTCGGCAGCGGAGATCGGCGCCGCGACCGCCATCGAGTTCCTGCCTGACGGCGGCATGGTCGCAGCCGCCGAGCCCGTGAGGCGCGGCGGGGGATCGGCGATGGCCGTTAGGGCGTCGCGGAGGTAGGGCGGATGCCGCCTGGCGCGGGTGTCGCGCCAAGCCGGAAGTTCCTCACCACTACCGGAGGGTGCTCCTCGGCGCGAGGTGGGAATGCGTGGGGGCCGGTCCTGGGATCACTTGAGTTTTCGCTGCTGCTGGCTGTGGCATCCCCGGGCGGTCGCCTTTGCGCAGCCAGTCGTCAAAGAACGCGTCGAGCTGCTGGCCGGACGCGTTTTCCATCACGGCTTCGAAGTCTTCCGTCGTCGCCGTCGAGTCGTTGTAGCGGCTCAACCACGTCCGGGTGCCGCTGAGGAATGCCGCGTCGCCGATCTTCGCGCGCAGCGCGTAGAGGGCAGCCGCCCCGCGGAGGTAGACCTGGCCCGCGAACAAGTTGTCACGGCCCGGGTCTGCGATGTTCAGCGCCCAGCGGTTGTTCGCGTCGAGGTATGCCACCGCGTCTCCGAACTGTTCCGGCATCGTGGCCGCGCCTTGGTGCTCGGCCCACAGCCACTCGATGTACGTCGCCCAGCCCTCGTTCAGCCAGATGTCCTGCCAGTCGGACGGGCTCACCGCGTCTCCGAACCACTGGTGCCCGAGTTCGTGCACCACCGTGTATTCGTCCGCAACCTCCGAGTAGACCGGCCGCGTCTGCGTCTCCAGCGCATAGTCGACCGTGTCGTCGTCGACAATCGCGCCGAAGGCCTCGAACGGGTACCGCCCGAACTGGCCCTCAAGGAATGCGATCATCTTGGGCTGCAACGCAAGCGACGCCTTCGTCTCGGCCAGTGCCGCTCCCTTCACGTCCGCGTCGATCGCATTGACGATGGGCAGCCCGTGCGGACCGACGTCGTAGGACAGGGCAAAGTCGCCGACGTTCGCCGTCGACAGATAGCTGGCCATCGGGTCCGAGGCCTTCCACGTCCATGTGGTCCATCCCGCCTTCGTCGCCGGCCGGCCGACGGGCAGGCCGTTCGCCACGGCCGTCTTCCCCGCCGGAACCGTGATGCGGAACGTATAGGTCGCCTTGTCTTCAGGGTCGTCATTCACGGGGTACCAGGTCGCCGCACCCTCGGGCTCGTTGACGACCATCGCACCGTCAGCGGTGGTGACCCAACCGTAGAGCGCTCCGGTGGTGTCGAGCGGCCGGCCGGTGGTTCCGCCGTACTCGATCACGATCGACGTCGTCTGTCCGGCCTTCAGCTTCGGCCGCAGCCCGACCGTGAGTTCCCAGATCCGGTTCGCGTCGTTCTGCACTTGGGACCACTTGGCTGCCTTGCCGTCGACCTGGACCGACGTGACGCCCAGGCCGCGCAGGTCGAAGTTGAGCGACTCCAGGTTCTGCTTCGCACGGACGGTGACAGTCGCGACCCCGCTGAGGCGGCCTGCGAGGACCGCGGGATTGGTCGGTGGCGTATAGCGGAGGGCGAGGTCGTAGTGCAGGACGTCGTAGCCGCCGTTGCCGGCGAACGGGAAATATGCGTCCCCGCTGCCGGGGGCGCCCGCCGTGTAATGGCGGTTGTCGTGGCTGGGGGCGGCCTGCGAAGTCCCGCTGATTGCGCCGACGCCGGCCACGGCCAGCACGAGGATGACCGCTGTCTGGCGCAGGCGCCCTCTGAAGTGCTGCCCCATCACCGATTTCCTCCAAACAGGTCTCGGGATGTCCATCTGGGTGAAACAGCAGAACCGTTGTCCCGAAAAACGCTCTCGGTCTGAGAAGTCATGACCGTGCCCCCAATGCAGTTGTGGAATGTCGCCCATGATTCCCACCGCAACTTGGGAAAACCTTTATACCTGTCCAAGTTGAGGCCGTCAGGCCCACGGAAGCCTGCCGATGCGCTGGACTCGGGCTCCAGAGCGCATGGGCACGATCGACACCACTGCACCCATCCTCAGCGCCCGCGGTGTCCGCCACGCGTTCGGACAGACCGAGGCGCTGCGCGGTATCGACGTCGACGTTCACGCCGGTGAGGTACTCGCGGTCATGGGCCCGTCGGGGTCGGGTAAGTCCACCCTGCTGCACTGCCTGGCCGGCATCCTTGCCCCGGACGGCACCTTCGTCGCCGTCGTCATCGCCGGCGTTTCGCTGGCCGTGTCCACGGCTGCCGCGATGCTGGACCGAAAACGCGTGCTGGGCCTGATGCGGCTGATGGGCATGCCCGTTGAAGTTGTTCGCGGGGTCATCGCAAGAGAGGCCGCGGTTCCCCTTGTGGCAGTGCTTCTGCTGTCAGCCGGGCTCGGATTCGTCGTGGCCTGGCTGATGGTTATCTCATTCGGCGGGGGCCGGACCATCACCTGGCCCGGCCCCGTATACTACGCCGCCCTGTCCTTCAGCATCCTGCTCGCACTGGCCGCAGTGACAGCTGCCTTCGGACTGATCCGTTCCAGCACCGCCATCCCGGCCACCCGGTTCGAGTAGGACCACGGACCTGGCTTTGAGCCTTCCCGCTTTTAGCCCTCGCAGTCCGTGCAGTAGATATCGGTGCCGGACTRCCGGGCGATCTGGGAACGGTGCCGGACCAGGAAACAGGAGCTGCAGGTGAACTCGTCGTCGGCCTGCGGGATGACCTGGACAATCAGCTCTTCGGCGATGAACTCGCCGCCGGGGACTCCGGCCCCGTCCAGCCCGTCGGCCTCGTCCAGTTCCTGGACGACGCTGCGGGCGTCCGGTGCGTTGGCGGACTGGAGTGCTTCCAGGGAGTTTTCCTGGGTTTCCTTAACGTCCGAGCGGACTTCGTCGTAATCGGTTGCCACGTGGCTTGTTCTCTTTCTCGAGTCTTTACTAGGCTAAGTGCAACGTACGGCACCCCGCGGTTGTTCCGCAGGCGGGGCCAGAATCCACGCCGTGCGGCATTGCCGGCCACACCATGGGCGCGGTGCCGGGCGCCGCCGCAGTTCGGGCCTAGGATCAACGGCATGATGCAGGGACCAATCGACGCCGCCGACGGGAAGAACTCGCTCAGCGTCGATGCTGGGATACTCGAGAGCGTCTGGCGCCCGGGTTCCTTTGTGGACGCCGAAGATGCCAGGGACGCCATGCTTGCCGTGGACCGGATCAGTGGCGGGACGCCGATGCCAATGCTCTCCGAGATGACCGACGTGGTGTTCAGCGCGGCGGCCAGATACCAATTCGCACAGAGCAGGGGCGTGGTGGCCATCGCGGTCCTCGGATCCAGCACAGTCGACAGGGTGATCGCTTCCGCCACGAGCCGGGAGACCAAGTACCCGCACGAGTTCTTTACATCCAGGACCGACGCAATCGCATGGCTGAAGGAAGTCATCCAGAGCCGCGATTAGGAATTGCCACAGGGCCTGGCGCTGCATTCAAATCTGTCCCCGATCCGAGACAGACCGGTCTTTCCCGTTGTAAAGTGTCTTCACGGTTTTCCGCCCCGCTGGCTCCAGGAAGGTATGCAGGGCTCTCGGGATCGTGGCCGGTTGAAGGGGCGGCGGAAACGCCCGCACAGCCCTCGACATCAGGCGCCGGACGGTCGCCCGGGCGCCGTTCAGCCGCCCGCCAACCCCTGCTGCATCATCGTCCCATCGAGCGCGTGCGCTACGGCCGCGCGGATGCGGGCGTGCTCGGAGGCCTTTCCGGGGAGGGAGCCTAGGCCGGGCGGCCAGCTCGACAGGCTCAGGGTTCGCGTCGATTCGCGGCAGCCCGGCTCCGCGGCAACAGGAATCCGACGGCAACAAGCCAGAGCAGGCCGCCGAACCGCCCGACGGGCAGCAGGAACTGGAGCGGCTCGATCACCATGGAGAAGAAACTCAGTTCGGACAGGGCGGCGATGACCAGCCCGGCCCAGGCCAGCCAGCGCGGCACGAAGCGCAGGATGAGGGCGGGGACGGCGATTCCGGCGATGAGGAGTCCCAAGCCGACCACATAGGCGACGCCGCCCGTGATGAATGCGAGAAACGACAATGCATGGGTCAGTGGCACATCGGTGGTGATTTCCGGGCGGCTCAGGACCCACCCCACGGCGGCCGAGATCATGAGGAACACCGAGGCGGCAATGCCGCCAAAGAAGCCGATTGCGGGCCCGGGGACGCGCACGCCAAGCCGGAGCTGCCGGGCGTAAACGGTGGCCGCAAAGATGCCGAGCGGGACCGCTGAGCCGAATTGGAACAGGCTGGCGAGCCGCACGGCGCCGGTGTTCCCCTGAAAATATGCCGCGACCTGGCCGGCGGGGGAGAAGGGCGAGACGTAGGCCTGCCCGTTGGTGAGGATCGCGCTGCTGAGCAGGGCCGCGATCGTGAGTCCCAGACTCACGGCCGCCAGGATGCCCGGGTTGGGGCCGCCGGATCGGGTCGAGGGAGCAGTGTGGTGGGAGGACAGGTCAGTCATGATGGCTTCTTTCCGATAATTACGTCACAACTAAAATGATTCACCTGTTGAATGATTCTGTCAATGGCGTAATATTGGGGCATGGACTCGCCGGATCCGCCGCGGCCGAAACGGACCGCTTTCCTGCTGTCCCAGCTCGGGGCGCTGGCATCGGCACGCTTCGCCGAGCGCACGCGCGAACTCGGCCTGACCCCAAGCGACGCGGGTGTCCTCCGCCTGCTCGGCCGCAGCCCCGGACTGAGCCAGCGGTCCTTGGCCGACCGCCTGGGGGCGGTGCCGAGCCGCGTGGTTCCCCTCATCGACTCGCTGGAAACGCGAGGGCTGGTGGCCCGCGTGCGCAGCAGCGCCGACCGGCGGAACTACGAGCTCCGGCTGACGGCCGAGGGCACGAAGGTTCTCGGGGCACTGCGCGGAATCGCCGAACGGTACGAGGCCGAACTCCTGGCCCCGCTCACCAGCGAACAGTCTGCGCAGCTGGGTATCCTGCTGGCCAGGTTGGCCAGCGCCCATGCCCTCGACACGGACCTGCATCGGGACACGAGGCCGGAATGAACCCGGCGTGCCGGCCGGTTCTTCGGCGCAATAGCCGTCCTTTTCAGCCGGCGGGCAGTGTGGGATCATCCCGGTATGGGCGAAAATACTGAACCGCGGGTGAGCTTGCCCTCCGGCCCCGAGCGCCTGAAGGGCACGCATCACCGCGACGTTGATGGCTACGGAAATCCGATCACGCAGCAGCTGCGCATCATCGGTCAGCGGCGCCGCGAAGCCGAAGAAAAGCTCGACCGGCACCTGCAGGACGCACGCAAGAGCCACTGAGCGCGGCATGGGCGATGGAAAAGGCAGGCGCCCGTCGGGCGCCTGCCTGTCCTTTCCGTGCCCGTCTACTTGGCGGCCACGGCGAACGCCGGCGCCTCCTCGGGTGCAGCCACGTGCCCTGCCGCGGCCTCGGACTTGCGCTCCTTGAGGAAGTAGACAAGGCCGGCGGCGATTGTCGATGCCGCTGCGAGGGCGAAGAGCCCCGGGATGACGCTGCCGGTCTGCTCCTTGATGATGCCGAAACCAAACGGCGCCACGAAGCCACCGAGGTTGCCCAGGGAGTTGATGATGGCAATGGCCGGCGCGAGGATGAGGGGGTGCAGGCCTGACTGGGGGATGGTCCAGAACAACGGTGACGCGCTCTTGAATCCCATGGCGGCGATGGCCAGGAACACGAGGGCCAGGACTGGGGAGGCGACGGCGGCTGCGAGCGTGCCGACGGCGGCGACCAGGAGCGCAGCGACGAGGAGGGGCCGCTTGGACTTGGCCTTGTCCTGCCACTTGGCGGCGAAGTACATGGCAATCACGGCGCAGATCCAGGGGATGGCGGAGAGGAATCCGACGCTCAGGTCCGTGGTCCCCGGGATCTGCTTGACGATGCTGGGCAGCCAGAACGTGTTGGCGTAGATGGAGAGCTGCACGGAGAAATAGATGCCGCAAAGGAGGAGGATCTGGGGGTTCAGGAGCATCTTCCAGCGGTTGATCTTCCCGCTGGGATTCCCGCCTGAGGCGGGGGCGTGCTGGGCGTCCTCGTCCGCAATCGCCGCGGTGAGGGCAAACTTCTCGCCCGCTGTCAGCCATGTGGCGTCCGCTATCTTGGCGTCAAGGACAAAGAACACCGCAATGCCGACAACCACGGAAAGCAACCCCTCGAAGCCGAACAGCCACTGCCAGCCGCGGTATCCCAGGACGTCGTTGAGGCTGAGCAGCATTCCGGCGATCGGGCCGGAGAGCGCCGCGGCGACCGAGGAACCGGCGATGAAGATCGCTGTTGCTTTGCCCCGTTGCCCGGCCGGCACCCAGCGGGCGAAGTAGAAGATGACGGCGGGGAAGAAGCCGGCTTCTGCGGCGCCGAGGAGGAACCGCAGGGCATAGAACATGGTCTCGTTCTGCACGAACACCATCAGAAAAGAGACGATGCCCCAGCTGATCATGATCCTGGCCAGCCAGACCTTGGCGCCGTACCTCTCCATCATCACGTTGCTGGGCAGTTCGAAGATTGCGTATGCGATGAAGAACAGCCCGGCCCCGAACCCGTAGGCGGCGGCGCCGATGCCGACATCCGCGTGCAGATGCTCCTGGGCATAGCCGATGTTGGACCGGTTGAGCTGGTTGCAGACCAACATGACGAGCATGATGGGCAGCACCCGCTTGAAGAACTTTTTCGTGGCCAAGGCCACGTCCGTGACAGCGTTGTCGACAGACTGCATGGAGATTTCCTTTGAATTGGCGAAGCTGGTCGGCCGGGGCGGGCAGTTTATTGTGGCCCTTGCCACAGCGATTCTTCACTTTATTCGGCGGCGGTAATGCCCGTCCAACACATTAATTGCATCGATGGATACCTTGAGGGACTGGAAGTCCCCGCCCGATGTCCGGGCCCTGGGGTCAGCCGTGGCCGGGAGCGGCGGCGCGCAGCCGCCGTCGGGAATTTGCCAGATGGCTCCGCATCGCCGCTGACGACGACGGTCCGTCGCCCTCCGCGATGGCGGCGACGATTGATTCGTGTTCCTGCACCACTTGGTCGAAATGCCCGCGCGCATCACGCTCGCCGCTGCCCACGAGCCGGCCGCGGGGCATCGCGATCATGGTCGGCCCCAGGGATGCGAGGCAGTCGGAGTAAAAGGGGTTTCCGGAGGCTGCGGCAATGGCCCGGTGGAACTCGTAGTCAGCCTTCATGGCGTGTCCCGGGTGGGCCGCGCTGTCCACGAAGTCTTCAAAAGCCTTCCGGACAGCGTTCAGCTGCCGGTCTGTGTGGTTCCGGGCGGCGAGGGCCGCAGCCTCGGACTCCACCGCGATGCGGAACTCCAGCTGCCACAGGCGGTCTTCCAGGCTGGCCACGGGGCGGCTGCCGGCCGCCTGCTGCGGGCCGTCCGGCGGCGGGGTCAGCGCGAAGCTGCCCCGCCCGCGTTCGGTTTCCACGAGCCCCTCAGCCTGCAGCCGGGTCAGTGCCGAACGGACCACGGTCCGGCTGACGCCGAATTCGCTGATCAGGGTGTTTTCGCTGGGCAGCTTCGCGCCCGGCGCAAGGACGCCGTCGACGATACGGCGTCGAAGATCGCTCGCGAGGTCCGCGGTCAGGTTCCGGCTCATGGCTTCAAGGTTACTTGCCGAATTCCACAGATTCTGTGGTCCAGGCGCGCGCCTGCCCGCTGAGGGAGATGCCCAGCCCTGGGCGGTCCGGGACCAGCATGCGGCCGTTCTTGGTTTCGAGGCGCTCGTTGAACAGCGGATCGAGCCAGTCGAAGTGTTCCACCCAGGGCTCGCGCGGGTAGGCTGCGGCGAGGTGTAGGTGTATTTCCATGGCGAAGTGCGGGGCGAGGCCGAGTCCGCGCTCGTCGGCCAGTGCGGCCAGGCGCAGGAATTGGGTGATGCCGCCGACGCGCGGGGCATCAGGCTGGATGATGTCACAGCCGTTGGCGCTGATCAGGCCCTTGTGCTCCGCGACCGAGGCCAGCATCTCGCCCGTGGCGATGGGGGTGTCCAGGGCGCGGGCGAGGTCCGCGTGGCCTTCGAAGTCGTACGCGTCAAGCGGTTCCTCGATCCAGACGAGGTTGAATTCTTCCAGCCGGCGGCCCATCCGCAGTGCGGTGGCGCGGTCCCACTGCTGGTTGGCGTCCACCATGAGTGGGACGTCCCAGCCAATGTGCTCGCGGATGCCGGCGACGCGGCGCAGGTCCTCGGCGGTGTCCGGAAGGCCGACCTTGATCTTGATGCCGCCGATGCCTTCGTCCAGCAGGACGGTGGCGCGGGCCTTGACCTCGGCCAGGGAGGCGTTGAGGAAGCCGCCTGACGTGTTGTAGGTCTGCACGGAGTCACGGTAGGCGCCCAGGAACTTGGCCAGCGGCAGGCCGGCGCGCTTGGCCTTGAGGTCGTAGAGCGCGATGTCGATTGCGGCCAGCGCCTGGGTGGCCACTCCGGAGCGGCCCACGGACGCACCGGCCCAGAGAAGTTTGGTGTAGAGCCGGCCGATGTCGTTCGGGTCCTCGCCGATGATGCCTTCGGCGACTTCCTTGGCGTGGGCGTACTGGGCCGGCCCGCCGGCGCGCTTGGAGTAGCTGAACCCGATTCCGCTGTGGCCCTGTTCGGTGGTGATTTCGGCGAAAAGGAACACGACCTCGGTCATCGGCTTCTGGCGTCCGGTGAACACTTTCGCGTCACTGATCGGAACGGCGAGTGGAAGCCTGGCCGTGGACAGCTTTACATGGCGGATGAGATCAACGCTGGTCATGGTTCTCCCTGAAGTTCCTGCGAGGCAACTCCGCCTCGCTCAACTTAGGCTACAAGTTACTTACTTGTATAACAAGCGCTGGGGGAGTGTTTCGCCTCAGTCAGCCAAGCAACCAGGCGATGACCAGCAAAGAGCCGGCGCAGAGCAGGGTGGTGCACAGGATGACGTCCCGGGCAACGATCACGCCGCGCTGGTACGGGGAGGCGAAGAGGAAGACATTCTGGGCCGTGGGCAGCGCCCCCATGATCACGATGGCCAACAGGTGCTGCCCCTCGAGGCCGAAGACGAAGCGGCCCAGCGCCCAGACGAGCACGGGCATGCCTGCGATCTTCAGGAAGGTGGCGACGAGCGATTCAGTGCGCCCGTCGCCCTTTTGCAGCGGGGCCTTGCCGGCCAGGGACAGTCCGAAGGCCAGCAGCACCATGGGGACGGCGCCGCCGGCGAGCATGTCGACGGGTATCAGCAGCAGTTCCGGAACTGTCCAGCCGGTCAGTGCGACCGCCGCGCCCAGGCCGGAGGCGATGATCATGGGGTTGGCTAAGGGCTGAAGCAGAAGTTTCCGCCAAGAGATCCTGGACCCCGATGCAACACCCAGCAGGGTCAAATAGACCGGCGCCAGGACGAGGATCTGTGCCAGCAGGACGGGAGCCACGTGCTGGGCCGTTCCCACGGCGTAGAGGGAGACGGGGATCCCGATGTTGTTGGCGTTCGCGTAGCTGCTGGCCATCGCGCCGACGGCTGTCTCTGCCACCGGCCGGCGGAAGAACAGGACACTCAGCAGGGAATAGAGCAGCCCCACGGCCGCCGCGGAAAGCAGCGCCAGCGGGGCATCAGTTCCGAGCGCGGCCCGGATATCGCTGCCGGCCACCACCGTGAACAGCAGTGCCGGGTTGGTGATGTAAAACGCCGTGCGGGTCAGGGCGCCCTGGACTTCCGGTCCGAGGATCCGCAGCCGGGCCGAGAGATATCCGACGGCGATGACGGAGGCGACGATCAGTATGCCGGTGAGAACGCCGCCCAAGATTGGTCCTTCGTGTCGGGTGCCTGCGACCAGGGGAGCCGGAAGCGGGATGCCGCACGGCCGAACCCTCTCCTGCGCAAGGAGAGCCGGCCGTGCGGCAGCGGTGGGGATCCGCCTCAGGGATGCTGCCCGGCGGACAGTCCCTAGCGAACAGACCCTAGTGAGCAGTCCCTATCGAGCAGTCTCTATCGAATCAGGCAGGGCCGTTTGGGGTCGAAGGACCAGCCGTCAATGTAGTACTGCATGCCGATGCTGTCGTCGCGGGCGTCGAGGCCGTGTTCCAGGTACAGCTGGTGTGCCTTGTCCAGAGCGGCGCGGTCCAGCTCGATTCCGAGGCCCGGAGCGTCCGGAACCCTGATCGCACCTTCCTTGATCTGCAGTGGTTCCTTGGTGAGCCCCTGGCCGTCCTGCCAGATCCAATGCGTGTCCAGCGCCGTGATTTCTCCCGGGGCGGCCGCCCCGGTGTGGGTGAACATGGCGAGCGAGATGTCGAAGTGGTTGTTCGAGTGCGATCCCCAGGTCAGGCCGAATTCGGCGCACATCTGGGCCACCCGGACGGAACCGTGCATGGTCCAGAAATGCGGGTCCGCGAGGGGGATGTCCACGGCGTTGCTGCGGATGGCATGGGACATTTCGCGCCAGTCCGTCGCGATCATGTTCGTCGCGGTCTTCAGCCCGGTGGCGCGGCGGAATTCGGCCATGACCTCGCGTCCGGAGAAGCGGCCTTCCGCGCCGCAGGGGTCCTCGGCGTAGGCCACAATGCCCTGCATGCGTTGGCCCAGCCGGACGGCCTCCTCCAGGAGCCAGGCGCCGTTGGGATCAAGGGTGATCCTGGCCTCCGGGAAACGCCTGGCCAAGGCCGTCACCACATCCACCTCGGCGTCGCCGGAGAGCACGCCGCCCTTGAGCTTGAAGTCGCTGAATCCGTAGCGTTCCTGGGCGGCTTCGGCCAGGGCCACCACGGCCTCCGGTGTCATGGCCTCCTGCCGGCGGAGCTTTTCCCACCGGTCCGCCGGCGCGTCCTCCACCAGGTACGGCAAATCCGTTCGGCCGGGGTCGCCGATGAAGAACAGATAACCGAGCATGGGCACCGAGCTGCGCTGCTGGCCGTCGCCGAGCAGTTCCGCGACGGGGACGCCGAGGAACTGACCGTGCAGGTCAAGGAGGGCGGATTCGATCGCGGTGACGGCATGGACGGTGGTGCGCAGGTCAAAGGTCTGCAGGCCGCGGCCGCCGGCGTCGCGGTCGGCGAACTTCGCCGCGACGTCCCGGAGCAGGGAGCGGTAGCGGGCCACCGGCTGGCCGGCCAGGAAGATGCCGGCTTCCTCGATGGTGGCCCGGATCTTTTCCCCGCCCGGCACTTCGCCGAGTCCGGTGCGGCCATTCGAATCGGTGATAAGAACGATGTTGCGGGTGAAGAACGGGCCGTGCGCGCCGCTGAGGTTCATCAGCATGCTGTCGTGCCCGGCAACGGGGACCACTTCAACGTGGGCAATGGTGGGCCGCGTGCTCACGCGTTGACCTCTGCTTTCTCTGTTGCTGCCTCTTCTGCTGCGGAGGCTTGAACGACGCCGTCGATCCGGCGGTTCAGCCGCCACGGGTTGGGGTCCTGCAGCGGCGCCGGGAGCAGTTCCTGTGGCAGGTTCTGGTAGGCGACGGGGCGCAGGAACCGGCTGATTGCCAATGTACCCACGGACGTGGTCCGGGTGTCGGATGTGGCGGGGAACGGGCCGCCGTGCACCATGGCGTGGCCAACTTCGACGCCGGTCGGCCAGCCGTTGACGATGATCCGGCCGACCTTTTGCTCCAACACCGGGATGAGGGGGGCAGCGGCGCGGTAGTCCGACTCGGTCAGTTGCAGGGAGGCCGTGAGCTGGCCTTCGAGCCGCTGGGCGGCGTCAACGAGCTCCTCGGTGGTGGAGTAGCGGATCATCAGGCTGGCGGCGCCGAAGATTTCCTGGTGCAGGACGGGGTTGGCCACGAACTCGGCGACAGACGTGCCGAAGATGGCCGGAGCCGGGGCGTTCTTCGTCGCCCCGTCGGCGCCCTGGCCGACGACGCTGACGTTCCCGGCGGAACCCAGTGCATCGGCTCCGGCGTGCCAGGACCCGGCGATGCCTTCGGTCAGCATGGTCTGCCCGGCGCATGAGGACACGGCCCGGCCGACGGCGGCGCCAAAGGCGTCGCCGGCCGCGCCGGCGGGGGCGAACAGGAGGCCGGGGGAGGTGCACAGCTGCCCGGAGCTGCCGGTGACGGCGGCAACGTACTGCCGGGCGAGAACGCTGATTTCTTCGGCGTTGCCGTCGAGGGCGCCGGGGAAGACGAACACCGGGTTGAGCGAGGACATTTCCGCATAGACGGGAATGGGTTCGGGCCGGGCGGCGGCGGTGCGCATCAGGGCGATGCCGGCGGACTGCGATCCGGTGAAGCCGACGGCCTTGATGGCTGGATCGGCGACGAGCGCCTGGCCGATGCTGGTGCCCGGACCGTAGATCAGCGAGAACACGCCCGGGTGCAGCCCGGTGTCGCGGACGGCCTTGGCGATGGCCTGGCCGACGAGTTCGCCGGTGCCCGGATGCGCATTGTGGGCCTTGAAGACCACGGGGCAGCCGGCGGCGAGGGCGGAGGCGGTGTCGCCGCCCGCCGTCGAGAAGGCCAGCGGGAAGTTGCTCGCACCAAAAACGGCGACGGGACCAAGCGGGATCTGCCGCTGCCGGATGTCCGCCCGCGGCAGCGGAGCGCGGTCCGGCAGCGCCGGGTCGATCCGGACCCCGCGGTAATCCCCTTGGCGTACGACGCCGGCGAAGAGCCGGAGCTGGCCGGTGGTGCGCGCCCGCTCGCCCTGGAGCCTGGCGGCCGGTAGTCCGGTCTCGAGGCCCGCTCGGGTGATGAGTTCCTCGCCAATCGCCTCGATGTTCCCGGCAATGGCCTCAAGGAACCGGGCGTGGGTTTCCGGGTCGAGCGTGCTGAAGGAGGGGTAGGCCGCGGCGGCCGCTGCGGTGGCGTCCTTCAGCTGTTCCCCGGTGAGCAGCGTGTAGCCGGGTTCGAGCCGTTCGTTCGTGGCGGGATTGAAGGCGTACGCCGTCGCGCCGTCCCCGGCGACGGCCTGGCCGGCAATGAGTGAGCGTCCGGTGAGTGTCACGGTGCATCCTCCTAGGAAACGGTGGCGATAAGGGACTTGAGGTCTGCGAGGTCCTGGGGCGCCAGGTTCTGCAGCGGCGGGCGGACCCCGCCGGCGGAGCGGCCAATCGCGGCCAGTCCGCCCTTGACGATCGAGACGGAGTAGCCCTTCACCCGGTCGCGGATGTCCAGGTAGGGGATCACGAACTCGTTCAGCTTCTTGTTCACGGCCACCCGGTCGTGGTTGCGGACATCCTGGTAGAAGTCCAGCGCAAACTGCGGCACGAAGTTGTACATGGCGCTGGAATAGGTGCTCATGCCCAGCTGCAGCAGCGGGAGGGCGAACGTCTCGGCCGTGGGGAGGCCGCCGAGGTAGAACAGGCGGTCGCCGAGCTTGGCGTAGACCCGGGCGTCGTGTTCGAGGTCTCCGACTCCATCCTTGAAGCCGATCAGGTTCTGGTGGCGGTCGGCCAGGGTGGCGACGGTGGTGTCCTTGTAGATCGCGTTCGCACGGTTGTAGATGATGACACCGAGGGAGGTGGACCGGCAGATGGCGCTGACGTGGTCGATCAGGCCGCCCTGGTCCGCCTCGGTGAGGTAGGGCGGGAGCAGCAGGATGCCGTCGGCGCCGGCGGCCTCGGCGGCGCGGGCGTTTTCGATGGCCTGGGCGGTGGAGCCGCCGGCGGAGGCCAGGACCGGGACGATGCTGCCGACTTCCCCGACGGCGGCGCGGACGACGCGCTCGGACTCGGCCGGGGTCAGTGAGAAGCCCTCCCCGGTTCCGCCGGCCGCGAAGAGTCCGGCGACCGGGAAGCTGGCCTGCCAGGCGAGGTGTTTGCGGTAGTTCTCTTCGTCGAACTGGAGCTGTTCGTCGAACGAGGTGACGGGGAAGGAGAGCAGGCCGTCCTTGAGGACGTTGGCCAGTTCCTGGGGTGCGTATTTTGCCACGGTGGGGTCCTCCGGGTATGCGCCGAGTCGGCGGGGAAGTGCGGTTCCCCTTCAGACTAGGTTTGCCGCCTCATGCCTGTCCAAGTGCATTATTGAATGCATTGATACCTTCAGTGCATTGTGGCGACCTTAGTCCAGCTGGAAGTCCAGGGCGCCGAGCAGCCGCGACAGGGCGGGATTGCTCACTTTACGGCTCCAGATGGCATGGAGCTCCACGGGTTCGCCGTGGCTGCTGGCCAGCGGGAGGAATTCGACCCCCTGGATGCCCAGCGCTGTGGCGGACCGGGGCACAAAGGCGACTCCGCGTTTGGCCGCCACCAGCGAGACCATGGTGAGGATCTGGCTGACCGTGTGGACCACGTTGCCGTGCTGCACCGGCAGCATGCGGATCACGAGGTCGTAGAAGTACCGGGCCTGCAGTGGCGAATGCATGATGAGGGCCTCGTCCTTGAGGTCCTCGTTCCCGACAATGCCGCCGCGGCGGGCCAGGGGATGGCCGGCCGGAACGGCCACCATCATGGATTCGCGGTAAAGAAGCCGCGAATCAAAAACGTCTTTGTCGAAGGGCGGACGTGCCAGCCCCAGGTCCAGTTCTCCCGTTTCCAGGGCCTGGATCTGTTCACCGGTCACCATTTCCTGCAGGTCGACGTCGACGTCGGGAAGGATCGCCGAAATCTCCTCCAGCAGGGGCCCCAAGATACTGAACCCGCTGGCCGCGGTGAAACCGATTCGCAGAAGGCCGGAGCGGCCCGAGGCGATCCGGCGGGCGGTGACAGGGGCGCGTTCGGCGAGGGCCAGCAACCGCCTGGCTTCCTCCAGGAAGGCGGTTCCCGCCGGGGTCAGCTGGACCTTCCGGTTGTCCCGTTCCAGCAGCTCGGCGCCGACGGCCTTCTCCAGCTTTTGGATCTGCCGGCTCAGCGGAGGCTGGGTCATGTTCAGGCGTTCCGCCGCGCGGCCGAAGTGAAGCTCTTCTGCCACCGCGATGAATCCGGCCAGCTGGTCAAAGGTAAACATGATGCCTTCCCGGTATCACTCGATGCATATTTGGGCTTAGACATGCATCATAGCCGCTCCCTACACTCGACACAGCGAACCGGCAGTGACGCGGTTCACATGCTTCCGGGGCGCTGGCCCTGATCATCAATGAGGAGTTTCAATGATGCACTTCCCTTCGCGCCGCACCGTACTTGGAGCGGCATCCGCCGTCACGCTCTTGGCGCTGACGGCCTGCGGCAATGTTGCCGGCGGCAGTACCGATTCTTCAAAATATCCGAACGGGCCCGTAAGCCTCACCGTGGGCCAGGCCGCCGGCGGCAGCACCGACTTGATTGCCCGCGCCATCTCCGAGGGCGCTTCCAAAACCCTCGGCGCCCCGATGCCTGTGGTGAACAAGCCAGGGGCCAACGGCGCCTTGGCCACAAAGGAAGTTGCCGGCAAGCCCGCCGACGGCCAGAACCTCCTTCTGGTCACCGCGTCCCTGATCACGATCACCCCGCTTGCGGTCACCGCGGATGAGGCCGTCAGCATCGACGACCTGGACATCATTGCCGGCCTGTCGCAGGACGACTACGTGCTGGTCGCCAGCAAAACCTCCGGCTTCAACAGCATCAAGGACCTGACCGGAGCAGGGCGCAATATCACGTTCGGCACCACCGGCGTGGGCACCGGCAGCCAGCTGGCACAGACCGTCCTGTTCAAGCAGGCCGGCGTCAAGGGCACCGATGTACCGTTCGACAGCGGCAAGCCAGCCCTCACCGCGGTCCTCGGCAACCAGGTAGAAGTGTCCACCATCCAGCTCGGCGAAGCCATGCCGCAGATCAAGGCCGGAAAGGTCACACCGCTGCTCGTCTTTTCGGAGGAGCGGAACTCCTTCCTCCCGGATGTGCCTACGGCCAAGGAATCCGGTTACGACGTTCCCGTGGCGCAGTATCGCGCCGTCGCCGCTCCCAAAGGAACGCCCAAGGACGTGAAGGACAAGCTGCTCGCTGCCATCAAGGAGACCTTCAAGTCCGATTCCTACAAGGAATTCAACAAGAAGAACATGCTGACCCCGAAGGAAATCTCCGGCGAGGAAGTCGTCACCCAGTGGAAGGACTACGCCGCCAAGTACAAGTCGCTGGTGGAGAAGTACGACATCAGCCTCAGCGGAACGAAGTGATCCAAGTGTCGTCTTCACCTTCTTCAGTGCCCGCCGGAGGGGGAAGCCGCCCCGCGGCCCCCTCCGGCGGGAACGCCCCCGAAGCTCCCGGGGACGACGTTCTGGAGGACCTCACGCCGGAGCAACTCGCCGCGCATTGGGAGGAAGAGAAGCCGCCCGCCGCCGGAGCGCTGGCAAATGCGGCATCCTCCTTGGTGGTTCTCGGCGTCGGCACCGGCGCCCTGGTCCTGTCCGTTGCCATGGGCCTCGGCACTCCGGCAGCGCCGGAGCCCGGGCTGTGGCCGTTCATGATCAGCTGCGTCATGGTGGTCCTGGGCCTCTTCCAGTTGACCGTCGGGCGGCACAACCGGGACGCGGAGAAGTTCACCCGCATGTCCTCCGCACCCCTGACAGGGCTCGTCACCCTCGCCGCCATGGTCGCGCTGATGCCGGCCATCGGTTTTGAATTGCCCGCCCTCGTCCTGTGCATCATCTGGATGCGCTTCCTCGGCGGCGAAACGTGGCGCTCCACCCTGCTGGTAAGCGCGATCGTCGTGGCGGCGTTCTACGGAATCTTCGTCCTTGCGCTCAACACCTCCATTCCCCACCTCTTCTAGGAGAACCCCGTGGATTTTCTAAATCCCGTGATCAACGGATTCGCCGTTGTCCTGGAGCCGAGCAACCTCCTCTACTGCCTGATTGGCGTCGTCATCGGCATGTTGATCGGTGTCCTGCCCGGTCTGGGGCCCGCGGCAACCATCGCCATCCTGCTGCCGCTGACCTACAACGTCGAACCCGTCACCGCCATCATCATGCTCGCGGGCATCTTTTACGGCGCACAGTACGGCGGCACCATCACCTCCGTGCTCCTGCGGCTTCCCGGCGAAGCCTCGTCCGTGGTGACCGTCTTCGACGGCTACCAGATGGCCAAACAGGGGAAGGCAGGTACCGCACTCGGCTTGGCGTCCATCGGCTCGTTCATCGGCGGAACCGCCTCAATCGTTGGCTTGACCTTCCTGGCGCCCGTCGTGGCGAGCTTTGCCCTCGACTTCGGCCCGGCCGAATACTCGGCGCTCGCACTGCTCGGCATCCTGTTGGTCGCCACCATCAGCAACGGTGCCAAGACCAAGGCACTCATCGCCGCCGCCGTCGGCTTGCTGCTGGCAACGGTCGGCCGGGACATCTTCACCGGCGAAAGCCGCTTCACCTTCGGCAACCTGGAACTGGCCGACGGAATTGATTTCGTGCCGATCGCCATGGGCATCTTCGGCCTGGGCGAAATCCTCTACAACCTCGAAGAGCGGCACCGCGCCGCCAAGGCGCCGTCCAAGGTCACGAACGTCTGGCCATCACGGACGGATCTCGCGCAGGCCTCCGGCGCGATCGCCCGCGGTTCTGTCCTCGGGTTCTTCCTCGGCATTTTGCCCGGTGGCGGTGCCACCATCGCATCGATGGCCTCCTATGCGATGGAGAAGAAGCGCGCCAAGCAGCCGGAACGATTCGGTAAAGGGGCACCGGAGGGCGTCGCTGGACCGGAAACCGCCAACAACGCCGCAGCAACGTCGTCGTTCATCCCGCTGCTGACCCTCGGAATCCCGGCTAACGCCACCATGGCCTTGATGTTCGGTGCCCTGCTGATCCAGGGTGTGACGCCGGGCCCGCAGTTGGTGGAGCAGGACCCCGGGCTGTTCTGGGGCGTGGTGAACTCCATGTACATCGGCAACATCCTGCTGCTGATCATGAGCCTGCCCCTCGTCGGAATCTTCGTGAAAATCCTCCGCGTCCGCGCCGCGATCCTGGCCCCGGTCACCGCCCTCATCACGCTGCTCGGTGCCTACACCATCAACAACAGCATGTTCGATGTGACGCTTGTCGTGGTGTTTGGGATCGTGGGATACCTGATGAAGAAGTTCGGCTTTGAACCCGGTCCGCTGGTCCTGGCGTTCGTCCTCGGGTCCCTGCTGGAGAGCTCACTGCGCCGTTCACTTCTCGTGTTCGGCGGCGATCCCACGGGCTTCTTCACCCGCCCCATCTCCGCGACGCTGCTCATCGTGTTCGTCCTGGTAGCCGTGCTCCCGGGCATCCGGACTCTCCTGGCGAAGTGGACGACGGCGCCAAGCGAACAGCCCATCACCACGAAAATCAAGGAGAAGGTATGAGCATCATCGTCGGATTCGTCCCCACACCGGCAGGGGAGGCCGCGCTGACCGCCGGCATTGCCGAAGCCATGCTCASGAACGAAGACCTGGTGATCGTCAACTCCGCCCGCGAAGGCGCCCTGGTGGACAAAGCCGTTGCCGGCTCCGACATCCTGGAGGAGGCCGGCCGCCGGGCCACGGAGGCCGGAATCAGGGCAACGGTGATCCAGCCGCCGTACCGTGACGACCTCGCCGATGAATTCCTGGACGTCGCCCGCGAGGTCAACGCATCCCTGATTGTCATTGGCCTGCGGCACCGCTCACAGGTCGGCAAATTCATCCTGGGCAGCCACGCCCAGCGCATCCTCATGCAGGCCGACCGGCCCGTCCTTGCCGTGAAGGCGGACGGGGCCCTCTCCTAGAAAGCTCTCGCGGCTCTCAAAGAGTGGACGGGCCGGACCCCCTAGGYGGGGTCCGGCCCGTTTGCTTGAGCGCGGGCGCGCAGCCACCACGGGCCATGGCAGTCGCCTGCCGGCCCAGCTGGTCGAACACGACTCGGAGCTCGCGCCATGCATTTCCGGAATTTCACCCGCAGCGGGTGAGGCCCATGCCGGACCTAATGCAAACAATGGTCATACCCTCCAAAGGCAGGGCTGAGGGACATGCCGTCCCGGAAACGAGAACGCATCTTTGAGAGCAGGAAAAGCAAATGAGTTTCCGGGAAGACTATTGGGATATTTTGACGGAACCAAGAGCCGGGTGCTGGTCTGACGGCGTTCGTGCATTGAAGTACGTTTAGGCAGCCGTGCGCGGATCCTTCCAGGACGCTGAAACTTTTGCCTTGCTCCTGCTGGCGGCCCACATACTACTCGTGACCGTCGCAGCTGTCCTGGTGTCGATGAATCGCCGTCCATCCTCTGCTATTGCCTGGGTGCTCGCCATAATTTTCATACCGATCCTTGGTGCCGTCGCATATTTCTTTGTTGGTTACTCGAAACTGCCCAAGGCGCGCAGGGACAAGCAGCGCGAAGTCAACGCTCTGGTCCTGGCCCGGACTGAAGGCAGCCCGTTCATAAGCCGCGGCCTTGATTGGCCGGAATGGCTGCATTCGGCGGTGGTGTTGAACAGCAACCTTGGGGCGCTCCCTATGGTCGCGGGCAACAGTGCGACCCTGTTGGGCGACTACAACGGAGCTTTCGATGCCATGATCGCTGATATTGATTCGGCCACAAGTTATGTGCACGTGGAGTTTTACATCCTCGTGCTGGACGCAACGACAGAGCCGTATTTTCAGTCGCTGGCCCGGGCACGACGGCGCGGCGTTGACGTGCGGGTTCTGTCCGATCACCTGGCTGGCCTGAAGTTCCCCGGCCGGAAAGAAACCTTGGAGTTCCTCCAGGAGATAGGGGCGGAATATCGCCCCATGCTGCCGGTGCGGCCTTGGCGTGGCGAATGGCAGAGGCCGGACCTGCGCAATCACCGGAAGATCTGCGTCGTCGATGGCCGCGTGGGATTCACGGGGTCCCAGAACCTCATCGACGCGAGCTACGACACGAAGGGCAACCTGAAGCGCGGGCTTCAGTGGCACGAACTGATGATGCGCGTTGAGGGACCAGTGGTCCGGGAGCTGGATGCGGTCTTCGCGACGGACTGGTACAGCGAAGCGGGTGTGATACTGCCACTGGATTCCAGCGCCATCGGCGTCAGCCATCATTCTGCGCTCGTCGACGCGCAAGTCCTGCCCAGTGGCCCCAGCTTCGACAACGACAACAATTTGAAGCTCTACGCGACGCTTATCCACAAAGCTGAGCGCCGCGTCAGCATCACCAGTCCATACTTTGTCCCGGACGAATCCATCCTGATGGCTATTGTCACGGCAGCCGCGCGGGGGCTAAGCGTCGAGCTCTTTGTTTCCGAGGTCGGTGACCAGAGCATGGTCTATCACGCGCAGCGTTCGTACTACGAAGCACTGCTCCGCGCGGGCGTCAGGATTTACCTTTACCGGGCACCGAAGGTGCTGCACTCCAAGCACTTCACTATTGACGAGGAAGTTGCGGTGATTGGGTCCAGCAACATGGATGTGCGTTCCTTCAGCCTCAACATGGAGGTATCCGTACTTGTGCACGGGCGCGATTTTGTGGACGCCATTCGCGGGATCGAAGACGGGTACCGCGTGGAAAGCCGCGAGCTGCAGCTCGAAGACTGGATCCGGCGGCCCGTAGCCCAAAAAGTATTCGACAATCTGGCGCGCCTGACCGCGTCTCTTCAATAGGGAACGGTCAGGTCCCAGTCCTTCCCTGTCGTCGGCCCGGTATGTGACGGCGCACCGTGACGCTACCCGGAGGGCCGGTATTCCTGGGCCGTAAGGTGCCAGACGGCTCCATTAGTGCTGACTATCAGCGCGTATGTCCCCGGAGCCAGGCTGATGCCGATCGCCCCGGCGCCGGCCTTGGCCAGGGACAGCACGGTGAGGGCCGGTCCATTCACGGGTTGGAGATAGGCAATGGCGGCCCCGGTGAAGGTGTACTCAATGTGAAGCCTGCCGGTGAGGGTTACGAGTGGGCCCGGGGGTTTCGTGCCGGAGGCCTCCGCGACGGTGACCCATTCTTTCACCGGGGGCCGCGGGGCCGGATGCAGCACTGCGTTTATCGCGGCAACTGTGGCGGTCACAGTCCCGGTGACGGGGGCGGCGCTGACGCAGACCACCGCACCGGCGAGGGTGACGACCAGGACAGTCGAGGCCAGACGCAGGCCGCGTCGCAGGGAGTTGGTCCCGGCCAACGGCATGGATGCCCCGTCGGCGGCGTACTCATTGGTGATCCGGAATAGGTCAATGAGCCACCAGATGCCGGCGCCGCCCAGCGTCAACAGCTTCAAGGTGCCGGTAACCGGCTTGTGGAGGTAGAACCTGTCCGCGCCGCTGAAGCCCAGGAACAATGCCAGCAGCCACGCCGTGCGCAGGGAACGCATCGGCGGCAGTTCACCGTCGAAGACAAGCCCGTACTGCTCGGTCCTGGGCACATTCCCGATTCTGGAACAGCCACGTCCGGATGTCCACAGGCATTCGGTGTGCGCTCGGTCAGTCCCTTAGGATCCACACGCGGAGAATGCGCCGAGCCGACGGCTCTTCATGAACGGATATCCTCGGGTCGAAGCTTATGAAGGCCCAGTCACCATCAGAGCTTCAAGGGCGCTGGAAAGTTCGTCACGCAGTCCTGTCAGGTCCGGGCACGCCCCGGGATCGGCGATTGTGGTGATGGTCAGCGTGCCGGCGTAGGAGAGGACTGCAAAGGCAACCGTTACGTTACCGCTGATCGCTCCGAGTGGAATGATCCCGGTTACCGGTCTGCCCGCGACCACCAAGGCGCGTTCGGGCCCCCGCAGGTTCGTGACGAATGTATGGAC
>NZ_JBFTZW010000025.1:0-43710 GCF_056406555.1 Arthrobacter sp. P1_B4 | reverse complement strand
GTATCGAGCAGCGCCCAGCACTGGTCCATGGTCAGCGAGTATTCCGGCGAGGGCGTGGTTGAGTCCATGTCGAGCCACGATACGGGCCGCCCCGTAACCCCCATTAGGGCCATAGGTCCCGCGGCGGACACGTATGTGACGGATGCCGCGGCCCGCCGGCGCCGGTCACCAGGGACTGGGGGTCACCACGGACTGGGCTTGTAGTCCTTGAGGAACACTCCGTACTGGTCCTCGCCGGATTCGCCCATCACGATGGGGTCGTACACGCGGGCGGCGCCGTCAACTAGGTCCAGGGGCGCGTGGAAGCCCTCTTCCATGAGGCGGACTTTGGTGTAGTGCGGGCGCTCGTCCGTGATCCAGCCGGTGTCCACGGCCGTCATGAGGATGCCGTCGGCGTCGAGCATTTCCTGGGCGCTCGTTCGCGTCATCATGTTCAGCGCAGCCTTGGCCATGTTCGTGTGCGGGTGTCCGGGGCCCTTGTAGGCGCGGGAGAACTGGCCTTCCATGGCACTGACATTGACGATGTACTTCCGCCGCGCGGTGGAGCGTTTCATGGCGCCACGCAGCCGGCTGACCAGCAGGAACGGAGCCGTCACGTTGCACAACTGCACTTCGAGCATCTCCAGCGGGTCCACCTCGTCCAGCACCTGGGTCCAGCTGTTGATGCTGGCGAGGTCCGGGACCAGTCCGCCCGCATCGATCGCGGTGCCGGAGGCAATCCGCTCCAGCGACGCCGACCCGGTGGACAGGGCCAGGGACGTGATCGCGTCACCGGCCAGCACTGGATGGTCGAGCACGCTGCTGGCGAGGGCAAGCGGGTGCTTGTCGTGGGCGTGGCCGAACGTGACGAGCTCCGGGCCCCCATTGGCAGCCTGAAGGGCGGCGGGCAGCGGCTCGTCCTCGGCGTCCACGAGCGGCTTGTAGGCGTTGCCGGAGCGCCGCACCGTCTGGGCCGCGTTGTTGATGATGATGTCCAGCGGTCCTGCGGCATCCAGGGAATCCGTCAGGGCCATCACCTGGGACGGGTCGCGGAGGTCGATGCCCACGATCCGGAGCCGGTGCAGCCAGTCGGCGCTGTCCTCCATCGCAGCGAAGCGGCGGGCGGCGTCCTTCGGGAACCGGGTGGTGATGGTGGTGTGCGCGCCGTCCCGGAGGAGCCGGAGCGCGATGTACATGCCGATCTTCGCCCGGCCGCCGGTCAGCAAGGCCCTGCGGCCGGTCAGATCGGTGCGGGCGTCGCGCTTGCTGTGGCTGAACAGGGCGCACTCGGGGCACAGCTGGTGGTAGAAGGCATCCACCTGGGTGTAGTGCTGCTTGCAGATGTAGCACGGCCGGGACCTGATCAGGTGGCCGGCGATTTCCCCGGTGGCGGACGTGGCGAGCTTGTTGCCGCGCGTCTCGTCGTCGATCCTGTCGGGGGCCGCCGTCGCCGTCTGTGCGATCACGGCGCGGTCCGCCTCGGCGATCTCATCACGCTTGCTGACCCGCCGGTGGCGCTTGACGGCCTTGAACATTTTCCCGGTGGCGCGGCGCACTGAGACGTAGTCCGGGTGCTCCTCGTCATAGGCGTGGATCGTGTTCAGTACCTTCAGGCAGGCCTGGATTTCCTCCGGGGTCAGCTCGGCGAGACCAAGATCGGCAAGACCAAGCTCGGCAGAGGGAAAGTCGGAGGACAGATCGGGGGAGCTCATTGCCCTAATTTTACAGGGTGCGGGGAGCCCGGCCGGACGTGCCTGCCGGGCCCCCGCCTGCCTATGCCGTGGGTGATTGCTTGACCGGTGCGTCCGCGCCCACAGCGGCGGCCTGGACGTCGGCCACCTTGTCCACGGAGTCGCGCAGTTCGGGCCAGTTCTCAGTGGCGGTGCGGACGGCGTCGGGCACCAGGCGCAGGTTGGCCGCGGAGAGCGCCCGTTCCGCATCGCTGGGGTCCGGGACGTGCTGGCCCTTGGACAGGACCGTGATTCCGGAGTCCGTGACCTTGAAGCCGCGGGCGCGGTCCAGTTCGGGGTCGAGTCCGATCGCGGCCCCGGCCGGCACCTTGACGTTCTTGTCGATGATGGCGCGTTTGATGACTGCGCCTTCGCCGACGTTGACCTTGTCCATCAGGACCGAGTCCAGGACCCGGCTCGAGGTGCCGACGTAGACGTCGTTGGAGAGCACGGAGCCTTCCACGATGCCGCCGGAGACGACGACGCCGCTGGCCACGATGGAATCCAGTGCCGTGCCCACGGTGTTGGACTTCCCGCGGACAAACTTGGCCGGCGGGGAGATGGTCTGGCGGGTGTAGATCGGCCACTCGGAGTTGTAGAGGTTGAAGACCGGAACAGGGGAGATCAGGTCCATGTGGGCGTCGTAGAAAGAATCGATGGTGCCGACGTCGCGCCAGTAGGTGCGGTCCCGTTCGGTGGAGCCCGGAATGTCGTTAAGGGTGAAGTCGTAGACGCCGGCCTCGCCCTGGTTGACGAAGTACGGGATGATGTCCCCGCCCATGTCGTGCTTGGTATCGAGGCGCTCGGCGTCAACGTGGAGGGCTTCGATAAGGGCATCGGCGTCGAAGACGTAGTTGCCCATGGAGGCCAGGAACTGGCTGGGGTCGGCCGCGAGGCCCGGTGTTGACGACGGCTTCTCCACGAACGCGGCAATCTTCTCCGGGTTGTCCGCATCGGTTTCGATCACGCCGAACTGGTCCGCCATGTGCAGCGGCTGGCGGACCGCGGCGACCGTGGCCTTGGCCCCGCTCGCGACGTGCTGCTCCACCATCTGGGAGAAGTCCATCCGGTAGACGTGGTCTGCGCCGACCACGACCACGATGTCGGGGTTGGCGTCGTGAATGAGATTCAGCGACTGATAAATGGCGTTGGCGCTGCCGAGGAACCAGCTCTTGCCGACGCGCTGCTGAGCCGGAACCGAGGCCACATAGTTGCCCAGCTGGGTGGACATCCGCCACGTTTCGGAAATGTGCCGGTCAAGGCTGTGGGACTTGTATTGCGTCAACACCACAATTTGCAGATAGCGGGAATTCACAAGATTTGAAAGGGCAAAGTCAATGAGCCGGTAGCTTCCGGCAAACGGGACACCAGGCTTGGCCCGGTCCGCCGTCAACGGCATGAGCCGGTTTCCCTCGCCACCTGCGAGGACAATTGCCAAAACTCTCTTTTGATGCGGCATGGTGATAGCTCCTGAACGCCTTCGTTACTCCCCAATACAGTCCGGCATGCCCGAACGTCTTCACACTAGATCAGTTCCACCGTAACGACTACCTTGGTGCATGTGCGAATAGATATTGTGACCAAAGAATTCCCGCCGGAAATTTATGGCGGCGCCGGTGTCCATGTGGCCGAGCTCAGCCGAGTGCTGGCCCAACGCGTGGACCTTCAGGTGCGTGCCTTCGGCGCGCCCCGCGAGCCCGGGTACCACGGAGCGACTGTCACGTCGTATTCCGTGCCCGAAGACCTGGGCTCCGCAAACGCCGCCATCCAGACCCTCGGGGTGGACCTGAGGATCGTTCCGGACATCGCCGGCGCGGACCTGGTCCACTCCCACACCTGGTACGCCAACATGGCCGGACACATCGCGTCGCTGCTTCACGGCATCCCGCATGTACTGAGCGCGCACAGCCTGGAGCCGCTGCGCCCGTGGAAGGCCGAGCAGCTTGGTGGCGGCTACGCGGTGTCCTCCTGGGTGGAAAAGACCGCCTACGAGGCCGCCGCCGCCATCATCGCCGTTTCGGAAGGCATGCGCCAGGACATCCTGCGCAGCTATCCGGACGTTGACCCGACCAAGGTCAAGGTGGTCCACAACGGCATTGACGTCAGCCAGTGGAACCGGGACGAGGCTGATGACATCATCCGTCCGCTCGGAATCGATCCGGAGCGCCCCAGCGTTGTTTTTGTGGGCCGGAACACCCGGCAGAAGGGCGTGCCGTACCTGTTGCGGGCCGCCGCCAAGCTCCCGGCCGACGTCCAGCTGGTGCTGTGCCTCGGTGCCGCGGACACCCCGGAACTGGCGGCCGAGACGGCACGCCTGATCGAGGAGCTGCAGAGCCAGCGCAGCGGCGTGATCCTGATCGAGCGGATGCTGCCCCGCAACGAGGTCATCCAGGTGCTCAGCCACGCGACGGCGTTCGCGTGCCCGTCCATCTACGAACCGCTGGGCATCGTCAACCTTGAGGCGATGGCGTGCGGTGCCGCTGTGGTGGCCAGCGCCACCGGCGGTATCCCGGAGGTCGTCGAGCACGGCAAGACCGGACTGCTTGTTCCGATCGAGCAGGTCACGGACGGCACGGGAATCCCTCTGGACCCGGAGAAGTTCGTCACCGACTTTGCCGAGGCCCTCATCGAAGTGGTGTCTGATCCTGCCCGGGCGCGCGCCATGGGCGAAGCCGGCCGGCGCAGGGCCGAGGAGCACTTCTCCTGGGAATCCATCACGGAGACCACGCTCGAGGTCTACCGCGCGGTGCTCCAGCAGGGCTCCTGACCCCGCGACGGAACAGCACCACAGCGTCACTGCACTTCAGCGTCACTGCACTTCAGCGTCACTGCACTTCGACGACGGCGCCGCCCCGGCTGAGGGGGCGGCGCCGTCGTCGCATTTCGGCTGGGTCAGCTGCGGGCTTTGGTGCCCTGGGCCTTGGTGCCGTGAGCTTTTGTGCCGTGAACGGCGCGGGCAAGCAGGATCTTTTCGTCCAGGGGCGCCTGGCCGCTGGCCCGCTGCTTGCGGAAGTAGTCCCGGGCCTCGTCCTGGCGGACCTTCTCCGCGCCGGTGGAGATCTCAGCGCGGAGGTGCTCCGGGCCATACCCGAACGCGTCCACCAGGTCCAGGGCGTGCGGGCGGATCTTCACGAGCAGGCGGTTGATGTATTCGCCCACAGTGCGTCCGCGCTGCATCGACAGCCTGCCGTTCATGAGGTACCAGGACAGGTTCTTCTCGATCAGGGACAGGCCGAAGAGATCGCGCAGCCACGTCAGGACTTTGTGCGTGCCCGGGTCTGTCACCTTGCCGAGGGCCTCGGTAAAGGCCTCCCACTGCAGCAGTTCCGCATGGGCCTGGGCGGCTTCGATGAGTTCGTGCTGGTGGGCGTTGAACAAGGCGGCGCCCTGCTGCTGCGGGAGCTTGTTCGCGCCCTTGAGGGCCGTGGCCACCTCCGCGACCATGGTCTGGACGCGGTCCGTGAGCAGAGTCCGCTGGCTTGCTTCGTCCTTGATCGCCAGCGCTGCCTTCTGTACTGATCCGGTGTCGGCCACGAACTGGGCGACGCCGCGCAGTCCGGTGCGGTGGATCGCAGCACCGGTGGCCTGGCCCACGACATAGCGGGCCAGCACGCCGACGTTGACGGTGCGGAATTCCTTGGCGTAGTCCGCCAGCAGGCGCTTGGCGACCAGCTGCAGCAGGACCGTGTTGTCGCCTTCGAACGTGGCGTACACGTCGAGGTCGGCGCGGAGGGAGGCGAACCGGTTTTCGATCAGGAATCCCGCACCACCGCAGGCCTCGCGGCATTCCTGCAGCGTATCCAGGGCGTGCCAGGTGCTCAGCGGCTTCAGGGCCGCGGCCAGGGTTTCGAGGTCCTGGCGGTCCTGGTCGGTGTCGTGGCGGCCGGAGAAGACGTCGTCGAATTTCTGCAGCAGCTGCTCGCTGGCGAAGCTGGCGGCGTACGTGGTGGCCAGCCGGGTGAAGAGCCGGCGCTGGTGCCGCTGGTAGTCCAGCAGCACTTCCTCGTCGGTCTGCGAGGAGGCATTGAACTGCCGGCGTTCGGTGGCGTACTGGATGGCGGTTTTCAGGGCCAGCTTCGACGCCGTCACGGCGGCGCCGTCGAGGGAGACCCGGCCCTGGACCAGCGTGCCGAGCATGGTGAAGAAGCGGCGGCCCGGGCTGGCGATGGGGGACGTGTAGTTGCCCTCGGGGTCGACGTCGCCATAGCGGTTCAGGAGGTTGGTGCGGGGGATCCGGACGTTCGTGAAGTGCAGCCGGCCGTTGTCGATGCCGTTCAGGCCGCCCTTGACACCATCGTCCTCGCCCCCGATGCCCGGCAGGAACTCCTTGGTCCCGGGGTCCCGGAGGTCCATGTAGAACGCGTGCACGCCGTGGTTGACGCCCTTTGTCACCAGTTGGGCGAACACGACGGCGGCCAGGCCATCGGTGGCGGCGTTGCCGATGTAGTCCTTCCACGCTGCCCGGAACGGTGTGTGGACCACGAACTCTCCGGCGGCGGGGTCGTAGGTGGCGGTGGTGGCAATGCTGGCCACGTCCGAGCCGTGCCCGGTCTCGGTCATGGCGAAGCAGCCTGGGATCTCCAGGCTCATGATGCCGGGCAGCCATTTCTCGTGGTGTTCCGCGGTGCCGAGGTGGTTCACTGCGGAGCCGAACAGGCCCCACTGCACGCCGGCCTTGATCTGCAGCGACGGGTCGGCGATGACCAGTTCCTGGAAGCCGGCCACGTTGCCGCCGTGGTCATCGGAGCCGCCCACGGACTCCGGAAATGCGCGGTGGACGGCGCCATTGTCCACCAGGATCCTGAGCTGCCCGAAGAC
Source organism: Arthrobacter sp. P1_B4 (assembly GCF_056406555.1). Classification (NCBI taxonomy): domain Bacteria; kingdom Bacillati; phylum Actinomycetota; class Actinomycetes; order Micrococcales; family Micrococcaceae; genus Arthrobacter; species Arthrobacter sp. P1_B4. Next base: position 37,183 of record NZ_JBFTZW010000025.1, on the reverse strand, counting down.
GCGTTGGCGGTGTTCTGTGTGGGTCTGGCCCTCGATCTTGTGCAGTTCCGGGCGGCCGGCGAGGCCCCTGGACTTCAGCCGGATGTCGGCCCACTTGCCGAGCAGCTGTTCGCCAAGGGCCGCGACGTCGACGGCGGGGGCCCCAGGGGAACCGGGCTGGCCGGAACGGCCGGCTGCCGTGGTTGCCGCCGGCTGTTGTGGTTGCGGCCGGCGGAGTGCGTTGCCGGTAGTGCGGTCGGCTAGTTCAGTCATGTCGTTTCCTTCTGTGGTTCTGACAATCTTTGGTGCTGACAGTTCAGGTCGCGGACGTGGGCCGGTGTGCCGCTGCTACGGCGCGCCCTGGCCTGCCGGGTCTGTTGCTTCCGTTTGTGCTGCTTCTTCTTCGGGACGACGTGCCTGCAGCTCGGGGGCGATGCCGAAGCAGAGCCAATCCGTGATCTGCCGCGCCATGGCCTCCTGGCCGGGCTTCGCCGGTCCGGGCGGGCTGGCGAGCCACTGTTCGCCGGCATTCCGGACCAGCCCGATCGCGGCGTTGGGCCAGTAGCCGATCACGGCTTCCTTGTCCTGGCCGCCGCCCAGATGGCTGCGCATCGGCCGGGCAATCATGTCGCTGATGGCGGCGAAGAAGTGGCTCAAGGCTCCCGCAGTGGACATGGACGGGCCGGCCGTTTCGGGCTCGCCGGAAGCATGGCGCGTGACGAACGTGTAGACATTCGGGCTGGTCTCGGCCATTTGGAGGTACGCGGACACCATGGCGAACAGGCCTTCGCGGGGCGTCTGGGCGCTCTGGGCCGCCTCCTGGATGCGCCGCTGCATCTGGCTCAGGACCACCTCGCCCACGGCCTGCTGGAGTCCGGCTTTGTCGCCGAAATAGCGGTAAAACACGGACTTCGACGTTCCCGCGGCTGCGGCAATGTCCTCCATGGACGCATCGCTGCCGAGGGCATGCACCGCTTTCCGGGCCGACTTGATCAGCTCCCGCCGCCGTTCCTCGCGGTGGGACTGCCAGCGGGAAGCGCGGCCGTCGACGGCGGCCTGCCCGGCGGGCACGGTGGCTTTGGGGATGTTCACGATACCCAGCGTATCAGGTACGCTGGGTATCGGTAATCGCTTTGATCGAAGGAGACAGCCCATGTCCGTCAACGGACAGTCAGTGCCCCGCCCCCAGCCAGCCGCCGCATCCGCCGCCGGGAAGACACAGCACGCCGGCGCAGGCCCGGCACAACTCCGCAAGGCCGTGGTCGTGGGCGGCAACCGCATCCCGTTCGCCCGGACCGGAGGCGCGTACACGAAGTCCTCCAACCAGGACATGCTCACGGCCGCCCTTGATGGCCTGATCGCCCGCTTCGGCCTGCAGGACGAACGGATCGGGGAAGTGGCTGCGGGGGCGGTCCTCAAGCACTCCCGGGATTTCAACCTCACCCGGGAAGCGGTGCTCGGCTCGGCCCTCTCCGCCGAGACCCCGGCGTATGACCTCCAGCAGGCCTGCGCCACCGGCCTGGAAACGGTGCTCGGCCTGGCGAACAAGATCAAGCTGGGCCAGATCGATTCCGCGATCGCCGGCGGCGTCGACTCCGCCTCTGACGCCCCCATCGCCGTCAGCGAGGGACTCCGCGAGGTGCTCCTTGACCTCAACCGCGCCAAGACGATGTCCCGGAAACTGCAGGTCCTCAGCCGGCTCCGTCCCAAGGATCTGGCGCCCGACGCCCCGAACACGGGGGAGCCGCGCACCGGCCTGTCGATGGGCGAGCACCAGGCGCTGACCACGGCGCAGTGGAAGATCACCCGCGAGGCCCAGGACGAACTGGCCTTCAACAGCCACCGGAACCTGGCCGCGGCCTACGACGCAGGCTTCTTCGATGACCTCCTGACCCCCTACCGGGGACTGAGCCGCGACTCCAACCTGCGCGCCGACACGAGCCCGGAGAAACTGGCCACCCTCAAGCCCGTTTTCGGCAAGAACCTGGGCGCCGAGGCGACCATGACGGCCGGCAATTCCACCCCGCTGACCGATGGCGCCTCCACCGTTCTGCTGGCGTCCGAGGAATGGGCCGACGCCCACGACCTCCCCAAGCTCGCCGCGGTGATCGACGGCGAGGCTGCCGCCGTCGACTTTGTCCACGGCAAAGACGGGCTGCTCATGGCCCCGGCCTTCGCGGTGCCGCGGCTTCTCGCACGCCACAATCTCAGCCTCGCGGACATCGACTTCTTCGAGATCCACGAGGCTTTCGCCGGCACGGTGCTCAGTACCCTCGCGGCGTGGGAGGACGACGAATTCGGCCGCACCCGCCTGGGCCTGGACGGCGCCTTCGGCAGCATCGACCGGGCCAAGTTGAACGTCAACGGCTCCTCGCTGGCCGCCGGACACCCGTTTGCGGCCACGGGCGGCAGGATCGTGGCCTCGCTGGCCAAAATGCTGCACGAAAAGGGAGACGTCAACGGGCGTCCGGCCCGCGGCCTCGTGTCCATTTGCGCCGCCGGCGGCCAGGGCGTCGTCGCAATCCTCGAAGCACTCTAGGGAGAACCGGATGAGCGACAAGTACACCCGGCTGGTCAGCCACGGAATCGGCAAAGACCTCGCCAAGCGGCTCGGCCTCCCGCAGCCAGTGGTCCTCCGGCGGCACGAGCCCGGCCGCCCCCTCATCGACGGACCGGTCCTGGTCCAGGGATCAACCGGCGGCGCCGACGAGCTCGCCGCCACCCTGCTGGACTGGGACCTCGATGTCCGTCGACACGCGATACCCAAGGAGAAGCTCGGCGCCATCATCCTGGTGCTGGACGAGCTGGCCCACCCCGGCGATCTTGAGAAGCCGGTCCTCACCGCCGCCGCGTCGCTGCGTGACCTCGCCCCGAACGCCCGCGTCATCACTATGTCCCGCACGGCGGGCTCGGCCACGGAACCGGCAACGGCGGCTGCCAGGCAGGGCGTGGACGGTCTCCTGCGGTCTTTGGCGAAGGAACTCCGTGCCGGCGCCACCGGCAACGGCATCCTGCTCGCCGACGGCGCCCGGACCACGAGCCCGGCAGCACTGGGGGCGCTGAGGTTCTTCCTCTCGGGCCGCTCGGCGTTCGTAGACGGGCAGTTCCTGACCGTCAGCTCCGGCGCCGGCCAGCTGCCCGACGACGTCGAGAAGCCGCTGGCCGGCAAGGTGGCCGTGGTGACCGGCGCAGCGCGCGGCATCGGGGCCGCAATTGCCCGCACCCTCTACCGCGACGGCGCCACACTCATCCTCGTGGACATTCCGGCGGCGGGAGAGCATCTGGCGGCAGTGGCCAACGAGGTCCATGGGACGGCCCTGCAGCTGGATATCAGCCGCGACGACGCCGGCCAGCGGATCATCGACCACGCCGCGGCACGGCATGGCCGGCTGGACATCATGATCCACAACGCAGGGATCACCCGGGACAAGCTCCTGGCCAACATGGACGCCGGCCGCTGGAACTCCGTGCTCGCGGTCAACATCGCCGCGCAGCTGCGGATCAATGAGGCCCTGCTGGCCTCGGAGCACTTCCGCGACTCGCCCAGGATCGTGTCCGTGGCCTCCACCAGCGGGATCGCCGGGAACCGCGGCCAGACCAACTATGCCGCGTCCAAGGCCGGCGTGATAGGCATGGTCCGCGCCACGGCGGCGCTGATCGGCGAACGCGGGGGGTCCATCAACGCCGTTGCGCCCGGCTTCATTGAAACGGAGATGACCGCCAGGATCCCGTTCGCCACCCGCGAAGTGGCGCGCCGGCTCAACTCCCTGCAGCAGGGCGGCCGGCCGGGCGACGTCGCCGAGGCCATCGCGTTCCTGGCCAGCGACGCCGCGGGTGGGATTTCCGGGGAGGTGCTGCGCGTCTGCGGGCAGAACCTGGTCGGCGCATGAGCGGACCCCAGACCGTCATCCTGGGCGAGATGCCCGCACTGTCCAAGCTCTACGTCAACGCAGCGGCCGCCGCGGCACGGCGCCGGGTCCTGGGCACCCACGGCGGCACCGAACTGCCGGCCTACACCCACGAGGTCCGTGGCGTGAAGGCCGACGTCGCCAACCTGACGGCCTTCCAGCACCTGATCGGCGAGAGCGCGAGCGACGTCCTGCCCGCCGGCTTCATCCATGCCCTGGCGTTTCCGCTGGCCATGAGCGTGATGAACCGGGACGATTTTCCGCTGCCCCTGCTGGGCATGATCCATCTGACGAACACCGTGGTGCAGTCCACGCCGGTCCTGTTCACCCAGGCCCTGGATATCCGGGCCCGGGTGGAGAACCTGCGCGGGCACCGCGCCGGCACGCAGCTCGATGTCGTCGCGGAGGTCCGTGCCGCCGGCCAAGATGAAGTCCGCTGGCGTGGGGTCTCGACCTACCTGGCCAAGGGGGTGTTCCTTCCGGGGATCGACAAGGCCTCGGTGGCCGTGCCGCCGCCGCCGTTCTCCGTGCCGGATCCCACGGCCCTGTGGCAGCTGGGCGTCGATACCGGGCGTGCCTACGCGGCTGTGTCCGGGGACTTCAACCCCATCCACCTGAGCGTCCTGACCGCCAAGGCCCTCGGGCAGCGGCGGTCCCTTGCCCACGGCATGTACCTGGCGTCCCGGGCGCTGGCCGACGTCGGTGCCGTCCGGGGGGATTCGTTCACCTGGGAGGTGGCCTTCGAGGCCCCCGTGTTCCTGCCGGCCCGCGTGGCGCTCGACATCAGCACCGTGCAGGCGGACGGCGGCGGGTGGGAGCGCTCGGCCTACGTGGCATGGAACCCGCTGTCCGGGCGCCGGCACTTCAGCGGCTCTGTCGCGGCGCTGCCATAGCCGGCGCTGCCACAGCCGGGCAGGACAGACAGACCGACCGGGTCAGACCGGCCCGCCCCGCCGGCAGACGGAAAGTATTTCCTAGTCTGCCGGCGCCGTGGCCGGTTTGGCCTCCGGCCGCCCGGGCGTGGCCACGCGCAGCATGCGGTGCAGGCTCAAGAGGATGGATTCGACCGCGCTCGGGGCGTCCGTGCTGTGCTGCTCGGAGCCAATCCGGGCGGTCAGTTCGCTGATCGCCGCATCGGCGGCAGCCGCCAGCTCGGTCTGGCGTTCGGGCTGTTCCTCTTCCAGAGCCCGCAGCACGTCGCCGACGGAAGCCATGGCGTCCCCGAGGGGCACTGCGTATTCGTCGGGCACCACAAAGGGGGTGTCCTCGGCCCAGATGACATCCGAGAGCACTTGGGTCACGTCCTGGACGTGGAAGGTCAGGCGCTCGAGATCCCGCAGGTTCCGGTAGTCGAGGTTCAGGTCGCGCGGATGCAGGTGGCGTCGGGGATTTGCCTGGCGGCTGGCGTCGGCTTTTTCGACGGCGAGCCGCACGGAGCGGGCGTGGGCTGCGAGCGCTTCCGAGCGGCGAGACCAGTCAACATGCTCCGGCGGCCAGCTTTCCTTCAGCGCCTTTCCCATGTCCCAGAGTTGCTGGGCGAGGGCCTGGCGCAGTTCCGCGATACTTAGCTCTGCCGCCCGGAAGTGCAGCGGCGGGAAGACCAGCAGGTTCACGACGATGCCCACCGTGACGCCGACGCCCATCTGGAACAGGTATCCGAAGGAGAACGTGTCCGGATTATGCCCGCCGACCAACAGCACCAGGAGCGCCGCCGTCGGGATCCAGTCCCGGCCCGAACCGATCTTGGGCAGGCCGGCGAGGATAACGCCCAGTCCCATGACCACCGCGACCGTCCACGGCGACGGCGAGCCGAGGCTGAACAGCATGAACGCAAGGCCCACCCCGATCGCCAGTCCGACGAGCGTCTGGACGCCCTGCCGCATGGAGCCGGCAACGTTCTCGTACATGGCCACCAAGGCGCCCAGCGGGGCGTAGTACGGATAGTCGGCCGCTGAGCCCGGCATGAAGGGTGCGATCGCGAAGGCGACGCCCGCGGCCAGCCCGGCTTTCAGGGCCAGCTGCAGCCGGGGCCACAGCACCGCCGCGGCGACAGCGCTGCCCGCGGTGCGGGTCCATCGGCGCAACAGGGAGGGCGGGCTGCCGGCTTGCTTTTCGGGAATGGCCATTCGGCTCACCCTATGGCCGGGAGGCTCGTGCGACAACTGGACGAACCCCGGAGCGGGCCGCCCAAGCCGAAACGGGGCCGGTCAGGACGCCGCGTGGGCGGCCCGCCGCACCGCCGCGGACAGCCGCTGGGCCCGCCCCTCGGTCCGGCCTTCCTCGCTGCGGCGGGGCACATACCCGAACCCGAGGCCGTAGCCGGGATCCGCGAAGCCGAGGGCCGCGTTCGCTCCCTCGTGCCCGAAGGCCAGCTGGCTGCCGAAGTTCCGCCCAGGCTGGGGTTTCATGAACACGACGGCAAAGGCGTTGTCCTGCCCGGAGCACCGGTCCAGTCCCCAGACCTGCTCAGCGGCCATGACCTCGATGGTGGCGGGGTTCAGGAAAGCGGGAACGCCGTCCACTCCGGTGGTGGCGGCGGCGTAGAGCCTGGCCAGCCCCTCGGCTGACCCCACACCACCTGAGCTGCTCATACCCGAGGCGCGCACCAAGCGGTGGTTGGGCAGTTCCATGATGGTGCTGACCGGCGCGTTGCTGTTCAGCCCGTCGAGGCTGAGCGGGTCCAGCCACGGCTGGGCCGGGTCAGGGTCGTAGAGCACCTCGCGGTACCGGGGTTCCTGGTCCTCGGGCAGGCCCAGGAAGAAGTCGATGCCCCACGGGCGGCGGATGCGTTCGTCGTAGAGCCCCTGCAGCGTCATCCCCGTGACGCGGCGGCAGAGCTCCTCCATCAGGATCCCTATGGTCAGGGCGTGGTAGCCGAAGGCCGTGCCCGGGCGCCACAACGGCGCCGAGGCCGCGAGACGCCGCGCCGCGGCCGGGGTGGCGAACTCCGCCAGGGGAAACCCGCCGGCGACGCCGGGCAGCCCCGCCTGATGGGATAGGGCCTGCCGCACCGTGAGCCGGTCCTTGCCGTGGACGCCGAACTCGGGCCAGTAGGACGCGACGGTCCGGTCAAGGTCGAGCCGGCCGTCCTGGACGAGGAGGGCGATGACGAAGGCGGCGACTCCCTTGGAACAGGAGTAGGTGCCCGTGATGTCGCCGGGGACGAATCCCGGTCCGCCGCAGAGGTCCAGCACCTTGGTGCCGTGGTGGTAGGCCGACAGCTGAGCGCTGTAGCCCGGATCCTCGGAAAGGAAAGAGTCGAAGAGCTCACGCACACCCGCAAATCCGGGCGCGGCAAACCCGGCCGCACCGGCCGCTGTCGGCATCAGGCTGCGCCGTGTCCCGGGGCGACCTCTTCGCCGGCCCGGACCGGTCCGGGCGGCGTTCCGACGCCGAACGGCCGGCCGCCGAGGGATTCGCGGCCGTGCTCCGAGAGCCAGTTGCCCAGTTCCGGTCCGCGCGGGACCACTCCGGTGGGATTGATGTCCTCATGCACGATGTAGTAGTGCTGCTTGATCTGCACAAAGTCGGTGGTGTCGCCGAACCCTGGCGTCTGGAACAAGTCGCGCGCGTAGGCCCACAGGACCGGCATCTCGCTGAGCTTTTGCCGGTTGCATTTGAAATGGCCGTGGTACACGGCGTCGAAGCGGGCCAGTGTGGTGAACAGGCGGACGTCGGCCTCCGTGATCGTGTCGCCCACCAGGTACCGCTGGCCCGCCAGGCGTTCCTCGAGCCAGTCCAGGGCAGTCCAGAGCCGATCGTAGGCAGCGTTGTAGGCCTCCTGGGAACCGGCAAAGCCGCAGCGATAGACGCCGTTGTTCACCTCGGTGAAGACACGCCTGTTGACGGCGTCGATTTCTTCCCTGAGGTGCTCCGGGTACAGCTCCGGCGCGGTGGTACTGGGTCCACTCCGTGGAAAAGTCGAGCGTGATCTGGGGGAAATTGTTGGTGACTACCTGCCCGCTGGGGACGTCCACGATTGCCGGGACGGTAATCCCGCGGGGGTAGTCGGGGAAGCGGCGGAAGTAGGCGTCCTGGATGCGTTCGATTCCGAGGACGGGATCCCTGCCGTCCGGGTCGAGATCGAACGTCCAGGACCTGGCGTCATGGGTGGGGCCGGGCTGGCCGAGCGAGATGACCGCCTCCAGGCCGAGGAGCCGGCGCACGATCACCGTGCGGTTGGCCCACGGGCAGGCGCGCGCTGCGATGAGGCGGTAGCGGCCAGGTTCCACGGGCCAGCCGGGCTCGCCGTGGGCGCCCGTGGCACCGTCCCGGGTGATCCGGTCCTCAATGTAGTTGGTATCCCGGGTGAATTCCTCGCCGCCGGTCACATACGCGCCCTTGGTGCTGAATCCCGGATCGTCGGTGTGGGTACTCAGGCTCATGGTCCCAGCCTAAGGCCGGGAAGGGAACGGCCCCAACGCGGCCGCGAACACAGGGGCCATCGGCTGCCAGGCAAACCACCATGCCCCGGCCACAACCACGGCGAAGAGGGCAATCCACACCGCGGCGGGGATGGAGGTGGCCCTGGCCAGCAGGTACGCGTCCGACGTCGGGAGCCTGTCCCGGTGCCGCAAATGGACGTTGGCCAGTTTGCCGAGGTCCCTGACGGCAGCGACCAGCAGCGCCAGGCCCAGCACGATCATCACGTGGCCGTTGAACACCGGCGGCACGAACAGCACCAGGAGCGCCGCGGCCAGTACGGCGGCGGCCGTGATGAGGAGGCCCACGCCGTTGCGGAGGAACAGGAAGGACGCCAGGAGGATGAGCGTGCCCACCGACATCGCGGCCGGCCCCCAGCCGTTGAAACCGCACCAGACCATCGCCGCCCCGACGACGGCGGGCACGGGGTAGCCCCAGAACGTCGACCAGGCGGCGGAGAGGCGGCTCCTGCTGTACGTCGTGGTGGTGCCGGAGTGGTCCAGGCCCAGCCGGATGCCGCCGAGCCGCTGGCCGGTGGTGAGGGCGGCAAACGCGTGGCCGAGTTCGTGGGTCACGGTGGCGAGCAGGCCAAAGTAGCGCCAGGACAGGCGGGGCAGGGAGACGGCCACTGCCAGCAGGATCACCGCCACGAGCTCAATACTGCTCACGTGCGGGCTGGGGGCGTGGGTGAATCCGGCAACGATCCGCTCCCACCATGTCAGGGCGAGGTTMGGTTCCCCCAGCAGGCCGGGCGGACTCATGCCTTGCCCGAGGCATGCGCGATGCAGTACGCGGTCCAGGGCCTGGCCTCCAGCCGGTCCTCGGGGACCGGGGTGGCGCATACAGCGCAGATTCCGTAGGTGCCCTCGTCCATCCGCGCAAGGGCGGCATCGATCTGCAGCAGGGAAGCCCTGCTCTGTTCCAGGAGCGCGGAGGCCTGGGATAGTTCGAAGGCGATCGTCGTGCCCTCGGGGTCGTGTTCGTCGTCGACGTTGGAGTCGAGGCGGGCGGCATTGACCGAGGTGATGTCCCGGCGGAGGGCGGGYAGGAGGGCAAGCTTCCGGTCACGTTCCTCGCGCAGGAGGATCCGGAACCGTTCGATGTCAACCATAGGCTTCAAGGCTAGCGCGGCCGCTGTAGCGGCGCCTAAACGGGCCGAAGGAGCCGTCCGCGCCGGGAACCGGCCAAGGACTCAACGAACTGGTAGATGACTCCCACATCCACGGAAAGGGCGGCGGGCGGTAGGGGCAGCGTCTAGAGTGGGCGCATGGTGGACCAGACGCACCCCGAGACCCCCGCAAACCCCGAGGACCGTCCAAACCCCAATCATCCTGCAGACGCCGGCAACGCCGCGGCCCCCGGAAGTCCCGGGCAGACCGGGGACACTGATACGGCCGACACGCTCCTGCGCGAACTCGCCGCAGCCTATGGCGTCGACACCAGCTACTGGGGCTGGGACGGAGTGCAGCGTTCCGTGGCCGCCGGGACCCTGCAGGACGTGCTGTCGGCCCTCGGGGTCCCCGCCAACGGGCCCCAGGAGCAGCAACGCTCCCTGGCCGAGTCCCGGCTGGCACACTGGCGGCGCATCCTGCCCCCGGTCCTTGTAGTGAGGGAGGGACAGGAGTCCCGCGTCGAGGTCCACGTCCCGCACGGAAGCGAAGTCCGCGTCTGGATCGACGCCGAAGACGGCAGCAGCTATGAGGCCGCCCAGCGGGAGAACTGGGACCAGCCGGTCGACGTCGACGGCGTCCTCACGGGACGTGCCACGTTCGCCATACCCGGCAGCCTCGGTCTCGGCTGGCACACGTTGAGAGCCGACGCCGCGGGCACGGCGGCGCAGTGTCCGCTGGTAGTTACGCCCGGCCGGCTCCGGGCCTCGGCCCTGCTCAAGGAACGCCGCACCTGGGGACTGACGGCCCAGCTGTACTCCGTGCGGTCCTCCCGGTCCTGGGGGATTGGCGACTTCGCCGATCTCGGGGACCTCGCCGAGGTTGCCGGGGAGCAGGGGGCCGGCTTTGTGCTGGTCAATCCGCTGCATGCCGCCGAACCAGTGCCGCCGGTCGAGGACTCCCCGTACCTGCCCACCACACGGCGCTTCTTCAACCCGCTCTACCTGCGGGTGGAGGAAATCCCGGAATACGGTTACCTGGACGCAGCCGGCCGGGCCGAGGTGGCACGCCTGGCCGAAGGCCAGCAGGCGGCCAACCGTTCCCGGGACCTCCTGGACCGCAACGCCAGTTACGCGGCAAAGCTCTCGGCGCTGGAACGCGTGTTTGCGGTCCGCCGCGGGCCGGCGCGCACCCGGCAGTTCGCCGACTTCCGCGCCGAGCAGGGGCAGGGGCTAGAGGACTTTGCGCTGTGGTCTGCGCTCGCCGAAGAGCTGCCGCCGTCGGCGCCGGAATGGGCCGGAGCGGCTGCATCCCCGGCGTCGCCGTACTGTGTCGAGCAGCGGCCGAGGCTGGCAGCCCGGATCGAATTCCACTGCTGGCTGCAGTGGCTCTGCGACCAGCAGCTCGAGGCGGCCCAGCGTTCGGCACGCCAGTCGGGGATGGGGATCGGAGCCGTCCATGACCTCGCTGTCGGGGTAAAACCCGGCGGTGCCGACGCCTGGACTCTCTCCGGCGTTCTTGCCCGGGGCGTGAGCGTTGGTGYGCCCCCGGACATGTTCAACCAGCTGGGCCAGAACTGGTCGCAGCCGCCATGGCATCCGGGCCGGCTCGCCGAATCCGGCTATGCCGCCTACCGGGACATGCTCCGCACCGTGTTGCGGCACGCCGGCGGCATCCGGGTGGACCATATCCTCGGCCTGTTCCGGTTGTGGTGGATCCCCGAGGGCGGGGGGCCGGAGAGCGGCACCTATGTGCACTACGACCACGAGGCGCTCATCGGCATCCTTGCCCTCGAGGCGCAACGGGCCGGGGCGATCGTGATTGGCGAAGACCTGGGGGTGTTCGAGCCGTGGGTCCGCGGCTACCTGGCCGAGCGGGGGATATTCGGCACGTCGATTCTCTGGTTCGAACACGACGCCGATGGCCCGATTCCGCCGGAGCACTACCGCGAGCAGTGCCTGACCAGCGTCAACACCCACGATCTCCCCCCGACGGCGGGCTACCTCGCCGGTGAACACGTCACCTTGCGCGAATCGCTCGGGCTGTTGCGGCGGCCCGTGGCGGAAGAACGCGCCGAGGCCGCGGCCGAGCAGGAGGCCGTGCTGGCCCGGGTCCGGGCACGCGGCCTGCTGGCAGAAAACGGCACGGACGTCCGGACCACGGTGGAGGCGCTGTACGCCTACACGGCGCTGGCCCCGTCAGCGCTGCTGGGGGTGGCGCTGGTCGACGCCGTGGGGGAGACCCGGACCCAGAACCAGCCGGGCACCAGCACCGAATACCCGAACTGGCGCATTCCGCTGGCCGCTCCCGAGGGTGTGGTGCTGATCGATGACCTGCCGGACAACGAGCGGTTCCTGTCCCTGCTGGGCACCGTCCGCGGCGCGCTGCATCCCGGAGGGTGACCGGACACGGGGGAGCCGGGCCCTGGACCGGGTGCGGGCAGTTTCTTGACCTGAGCCTGGCCTGAGGCCGGGAATGCAGACAGCATTGGCCGCACCAATACCGGCCGCTAGCATGGACCGATGACGCGGATCGGCCGACTCTCCCTGGCCGGCGGATGGGCGCTGGCGATGCTGCTGGCGGGGTGCACGTCGGTGCACCCCTTCCAGGCCGGCCCGCCTTCTCAGTCCCCATCTGCCGAGTCCCCACCGGCCGGGTCCCTGCCTGCCGGGCCGGCCGGGACCGAATCGCCGCCCGCGTCCCCCGGCCAGGACCCGACCGCCGCGGCCCCACCACCATCCCCGTATTTCGCGCAGCCGGCCCCGCACCCCGCCCCGGGCGGGCAGGCCAGCAGCGGAATCGCGCACATTGTGGTCATCGTCCAGGAGAACAAGGCGGCCTCGCAGATCATGGGCGCCAGCGAAGCGGGCTACTTCAACAAGCTTGCGGCGGAATTCTCGGTGGCCGCCAACTACCGGGCCATCACCCACCCGAGCCTGCCCAACTATCTCGCCCTCACGAGCGGAACGAGCGCGGGGATCACCAGCGACTGCAAACCGGACTCGTGCACCGCCGATGTGCGTTCGATCGCCGATGAGATCACCCAATCCGGACGGACCTGGAAAATGTATGCCGAGGGCATGCCCGCGCCCTGCGCCGCGCATGACTCCCGCCGGTATGCGGTGAAGCATAATCCGTTCATGTATTACCCTGCCGTGACGGACGACGTGGCCTCCTGCTCGGACCATGTTGTTCCGTATGACCGGCTGGGGCAGGACCTGCAGTCGCCGTCGACCCTGCCGGACTACGCTTTCATCAGCCCGGACATGTGCCACGACACCCACGACTGCTCCATCGGCACCGGAGACGACTGGCTCGCCCGCGAAGTGCCCAGGATCCTGGGATCCCCGGCCTTCACGACGCAGAACTCCCTGCTGGTGCTCACGTGGGATGAAGGCAGCAAAGACGACAACCGGGTGGCTACGGTTTTTGCCGGCCCGGCAGCGCGGAAGCACTTCACATCCAACGCCGCCTACTCGCACTATTCCTTGCTGCACACCATCGAGGACGTGTGGGGGCTGAGCCCCCTGACCGACGATGTCCGCAATGCGCCCCTCATGGGCGAATTGCTGAACCACTAGCGGTCAGCCTATTCCCGGCCAATACACAGGAACCACTGCCCATAATGGACCCGAAGCTCCGGTCAACCGCTATTTGACCGGAGCTTCGCCACATCCGCCTGCACCGCCGGCGGTGTCCGCCCGGGTGAAGCTAGGGCTTGGCCTCGACCAGGATGACCAGGGTCTCGGGCAGTACGCCGTCGTAGGCCATCGCCTCGCCCATTACGTCATTTTGCATCGCGGCCATGAGGGCATCCACGTCAGGGACATCCATCATCACTGCGACTTGCGTCGGGTTCTGGGGGTTGACGAACGTACGAATGTTGGTGATCCCCAGTGGGCCGAACACCTCTTCGCGCTTCGGCGAGGCAAGCCAGTGATCCTTGTCCTTGACATCGTGGTGGCCGATTATGGTTGGCATGGCGGTCCTCTCGCAGGGGGCCAGCGGTCCGCCGGCCCACTGCTCCGAAAGTTACTCGCCGCCGCATGCCCGGGCAAGTCATTTTTCCAGCCTCATACCGCCGCGTCTGTGCGCCTTCCGCGGGGCCGTGGCCTGAACTGGGCGGCCACCCGTCCCCAGCACCCGGTTCCCGTGACAATCTCCTCCGATAGGGGCCTTTGGGCACACGCCCGGCGCGTGCAGGAGTTCCTAAAATGAAGCATGGCCGCCGACGCGATCGAGGTGGAACGCAAGTACAGCCCTTCGGAATCCGACGCCCTCCCGCCACTGGCATCAATCCCAGGGGTGGATCGCGCCGGGCAGCCCGTCAACGAAATGCTGGACGCCGTCTACTTTGATACCAAAGCACTGTCATTGGCCAGGCAACGGATCACCCTGTGCCGGCGGTCCGCCGGTCCGGATCCAGGATGGCACCTCAAACTGCCGGTCGCCGTGGGGGAGCGCCGGGCTATACAGGAGCCGCTTGGCGGCGATCAGGATGCCGTGCCGGAAAATTTGCGGCAGCTGGTCCTCGTCCACAGCCGCTGCCACGCGCTGATTCCGGTTGCACACATCCGGACCAGCCGGAGGTTGACGCCGTTATACGCCGCCGACGGCGCAGTCCTTCCCAACTTCAGTGACGACCGTGTCGAGGCCCAATCCCTGCTAACCTGCGCGGGACCGTCGCGGTGGCGGGAATGGGAACTGGAACTCGCCGACGGCCCCCGTCGGCTGCTCCAGGACGCTGACGCTCTGTGCGCCGCAGAGGGAGTCACCATCGCCACGCACCCGTCCAAGCTCGCCCGGGCGCTCGGACCGGACTATCCGGAGAATCCGGCCACGGCTCCAAAGCCGAGCCGGGACGGTCCGGCCTCGGACGTCATGCTCTCATACGTATCCCAACAGGTACGCGCCGTGAAGCTGAATGATCCTCGCGTCCGGGTCAATGCGCCCGATGCCGTGCATCAATTCCGGGTGGCCGCCCGCCGGTTGCGGTCGGCACTGGCAACCTTTCGAACGCTCACAGATACGACGTCGGCCAGATTTCTTAGGGGCGAGCTCCAGTGGCTCGCCGGCAACGTGGGCCGGGCCCGGGACGCCGAGGTCATCCGTGCCCGGCTAAAGGACATGATCAGTGCCGAACCTCCGGAGCTGTTAATCGGACCAGTCGCGCAGCAGATCCAGGAGCACCTCGGCACCGTCCAGCAACAGGGCCTTGCCACCGGCCTGGCCGCGCTGGACAGCACCCGCTACTTCCGCCTCCTCGATGCCCTCGATGCCTTCCTTGCGGTACCTCCGCTGAGCGGCGGGGCAGGCAACGATGCGCCGGGGACGGTTGGACGGCTCGTCTCCGCGGAACGAAAACGCCTCAAGGCGGCGGTCCGGTCCCTTGACGGCGGCGCAGGCGGGACACCGCAAGATGCCGCATTGCATGAAGTTCGGAAGGCTGCGAAGCGGCTGCGCTATGCCGCAGAGGCGGCTGCCCCCATTTTCGGCACTCAAGCAACGAACGTTGCCCGGGCCGCGGAGGGCATCCAGGAGATCCTCGGAGACTTCCAGGACAGCGTCGTCACCCGGGAAACCCTACTGGTGCTGGCGGGGCAGGCCGCGGCTGGCCCCGGCGCCGGATTTACCTTCGGGCGCCTGCACGCCCTTGAGCAGCAGCGCGGCAACGAAGCCCGCTTGCGGTTCTACTATGCGTGGCAACAGTCCAGGCCGAAACCCCTGCGCTGGGCCTAGCCACCGCGTCCGAACGCCGGGAGAACCCCTATGATCGAACCCCGCAGCGCAATGCCGGCCATCTGGTCGGACGGACTGGGCCGCGCCAGCATCCGCTCCGTGCAGGTCCTCGCCGTGTCCGCCCTCGCATGGGCGATCATCTGGGCCGCCAGCCGCATCCCGCTCGTCATCATCCCCGTCCTCATCGCCGTTATCCTGGCCGCAGCGATCTCCCCGCTGGTCCGCTGGCTCACCGGGCACGCGTGGCCGCGCGCCCTCGCGGTGGTTGCCTCGTTCGTGGCCATTCTCGCCGTTTTCGGCAGCGTCATCGCCGGCATCGTCATTCTGGTCTCCAACCAGTGGGGCGAGCTCACGGCCCGGGCCGCTGCGGGAGTCGAACAACTGCACTCATTCCTGAACCACGGACCTGTCCCTGTCAGCGACCAACAGATCACCGCCGTCATGGACTCGGTGCGGGAGTTCTTCACCTCGAGCACGTTCAGTGCAGAAGCCCTCACCGGTGCCCGCACCGCGGTGGAAATCTTCACCGGCGCGGTGCTGATGGCCGTCACCCTGTTCTTCTTCCTCAAGGACGGGCCCGAAATCCGGGCCTTTCTCATTGGCATGCTGCCGGCCGACCAGCGCGCCAAGGCACGGCTGGCGGCGGATCGCAGTACCGTCGTCCTGGGCGGGTATGTCCGCGGCACGGCCATGGTGGCCGCGGTTGACGGTCTCGTCGTCGGGATCACCCTCGCCATCATGGGAGTGCCGCTGGCCCTGCCGCTGGGAGTGTTCATCTTCATCGGCGGATTCATCCCGATCGTCGGCGCTACCGTCGCTGGCACCCTCGCCATTGTCGTCGCGCTGGTCTCCAACGGACTGGTCCAGGCGCTCATTGTTGTGGCCGTGGTCATCGGCGTGAACCAGCTCGAACACCACTTCCTGCAGCCGGTCCTGATGGGCAGGGTCCTCAGCATCCACGGCCTGGCGATACTGCTCGTCCTGGCTGCCGGCACCATACTGGCCGGCATTGTCGGCGCGCTGCTGGCCGTGCCGATCACCGCCGTCACGTGGACGGTCGTGAAGACATGGACCGGCAAGGACCCGCTGCCCGGACTTGAGCCGCCCGGTCCGGAGCTGGCCGGACCTGAGATGTCCGGACCGGAGCTGCCCGGACCGGAGCCGCGGTAGGCTCGCCGTTCCGGACGCGGCCTGCAGCTGGCCGCCGCAAAGGGGGCCCGGCACTACAATTGACCGGTTCCCAGGACTTGCTCCTGCCCGGCACACGCCCGGCCACCAACAGAAAGATCCGATGCAGACCACTTCTGACCACGCCGTCCCGGCGCAAGTTGACCTGAAGCAGGCCGACCGCCCGGACCGCAAGCCCCTGGTCCGCTGGCTACTGGCCAACCAGGTCGCACCCGCCGGCCCCGAAGCCGAGGAAGATCACAAGCCCAACGCCTGGTGGAAAGTCATGTGCCTGACCGGCGTCGACTATTTCTCAACCCTGTCCTACCTTCCCGGTATCGCCGCCCTGGCCGCCGGTGCCCTGTCGCCGCTGGCCACCCTGCTCATTGTGGCCCTGACCCTGCTGGGCATGCTGCCCATGTACCGCCGGGTCGCGCAGGAGAGCCCGCACGGGCAGGGCTCGGTTGCCATGCTGGAGAAGCTGCTTCCGTTCTGGCGCGGCAAGTTCTTCGTGCTGCTGCTGCTCGGGTTCGTGGCGACCTCGTGGATCATCACCATCACCCTCTCCGGAGCCGACGCGACGGTGCACCTGCTCGAGAACCCGATCGTCCCGGCGGGATTGAAAGGCAGTGCCGTGATCATCACGGTGATCCTGCTGCTGATCCTGGGCGGGGTGTTCCTGCTCGGCTTCAATGAGGCCGTGGGCGTCGCCATTCCGCTTGTGGCCGTCTACCTGCTCCTGAACGCCGTCGTCGTCGCCGCCGGGTTCATGCACGTCTTCTCCGATCCGTCCCTGATCGCCGGCTGGACCGACCGGCTGCTCGCCAGCGCCGGCGGCGGCCCCATGGACCTGATCGGCCCGGCCGTCATCGCCTTCCCCTTGCTGGTCCTGGGCCTGTCCGGGTTCGAGACCGGCGTCTCGATGATGCCGCTGATCAAGGCCACCGGCGACAGCCCCGAGCAGGTCATGGCGTCCCGGGTCAGGAACACCCGCAAGCTGCTCACCACGGCGGCGGCCATCATGAGCGTCTACCTGATGTCCACCAGCTTCCTCACCACGGTCATGATCCCGGCCAAGGAGTTCGAGGAGGGCGGACAGGCCAACGGCCGCGCCCTGGCGTTCCTCGCCCACGACCTGTTCGGCGCCGGGTTCGGCACCGTATACGACATTTCCAGCGCCCTGATCCTCTGGTTCGCCGGAGCCTCCGCCATGGCCGGGCTCATCAACATCGTGCCCCGGTACCTGCCGGCCTACGGCATGGCGCCGGAATGGGGCCGGGCCGTCCGCCCGGTCGTGATCGTCTACACCGTGCTGAGCGTCGGCATCACCATCGCCTTCAACGCCGACGTCAACGCCCAGGCAGGTGCCTACGCCACCGGCATCCTGGCCATGATGGTTTCCGGAGCCGTCGCCGTGACAGTCTCCGCGATCCGCCGGCACAGCCGCGCCGGCACCATCGGCTTCGGTGCGCTGACCCTGGTCCTGCTGTACGCRCTGGCCGCCAATGTCATCGAAAAGCCCGACGGCATTGCGATCTCGGCTTTCTTCATCGCCGGCATCATCGTCGTCTCGCTCATCTCCCKGGTCCAGCGCACCACCGAACTGCGGCTGGAAACCATCGAGTTCGACGAGGCGGCCCGGAAGTTCATCACCGATTCGATTGCCTTCGACGGGCAACTGAACGTCATCGCCAACAAACGCCAGGCCGGTGACAAGGCTGAGTACGCGGACAAAGAGTACGAACAGCGCGGGCTGAATCCCGTTCCGGGCCCGGCGGATGTCATCTTCCTGGAAGTGGAAATCTCCGATCCTTCGGCGTTCAGCCACACGCTCCGGGTCGAAGGCATCGAAGTGGAGGGCTACCGGGTCCTGCGGGTGAAGTCCCCGGCCGTGCCGAACGCGATCGCGGCGGTCCTGCTGGCCATGCGCGACTCGACCGGCACGAAGCCCCAGTGCTACTTCGAGTGGTCCGAGGGCAACCCCGTCGGCCACCTCATGCGGTACCTGTTCCTGGGTGAGGGCGACACCGCGCCGCTGGTGCGCGAAATCCTCCGCGAGACAGAGCCCGACCAGGCACTCCGGCCCGCCATCCACGTGGGCTAGGCAAGGCGAACTCTCACCACAACAATCAGCCCCGCCGGGATTTGAGCAGTTCAGATTCCGGCGGGGCTCTCCGTGTCCTGCGACCCGTATCTGCTCTCACACCCGGTACCCGGGCCTCAGACGTTGGCTGATTTCCCCCACGGGCCGATCTGGTCCAGGGTGTATCCGTCCGGGTATGCCACGACGTTCATCTTTCCCGGCACAAATATGGGCTCCGTCGGCAACGGACGCAGCCTGGCCTTGAGGGAGCGGAACCGCAGCACCGCATTGAACGGCACGCGCAGCACTGCCGGGGCAGGTTTCAGGCCCAGGGCCACAGCGACCTGGGTTTTGTCCATCATCAGCGCCAGGATGGTCGGGGTGAACCGGCGAAGCAGGGCGGGGATACGGCTGGCGAAGGCCGCGACGGTCGCATTGAACAGCATCGAACCCTCGGGGCTCGGGCCCATGTTCCGGTCCTCGTATTCGTCCAGGAACCGCTCCGCCTCCGCGAAGGTGGCCGGGATGCCCTCGAGCCCCATCTGCCGGCCCAGTTCGGCGTAGAAGTCCGTGGCGGCCCGCTTCTCCAGCTCCGTCAGCCGGCGCCAGCCGTGACGTTCGGTCCAGCGCAGCGGCAGCACAAGCAAGGTCATGAGGACGTAGACGAAGTCGTCCGGGGTACCGGGCACCCCCTTGTGGACCCGGCGGAGCAGGTTGATCATGGCCTGGCTGCGTTCGTGCTCGAACCCGTTGGCGATGATCTCGTGGAGGACGATGCCGGTGTCGTAGGAGCGCTTCATCGGCCGGGATTTCATCTCCCCGGTCGCCGCCAGGGTCCTTGCTGTGGAGGGGATGGCGAAGTTGCGGTAGTAGGCGACGAAGAAGCCCGAATGGATTTCAGACTTGAAATCGAAGAGGACCATGTTCCGGTAGATCCCGTACATGTCCGTACCGCTCGGGCGTGTTCGGCGGGTCGGGTGCGTGAGGAGTTGCATGGGGGCTTTCCGTAGCTGTCGCAGGCTATGCCGGGGCAGGGGAGTTATGGAGCTTTGCTTCAACGCAGAGCAGGTAGCTGCGCTCCTCCGCGGTCAGGAAGGCCGCCGAAGTGCCCGCAGCGAGTTCAGCGTCCCGGATTTCGACAACCATCCGGTGCAGCCTGTCCTGTACCGGCGCCTGGGGGTCGGCCTCAAGGGTCCGGTCAAGCGACGTGCTCTGCAGCGCCTTGGACCAGATGGCCTCGACGCGTGCGAGGGTTTCGGTGTTCAGGCGGTGCAGGTTTTTGCGGGCAGCCCTGCCGGCAACCGCCGGGATCGTGAGTCCGGCGCCGGCCAGGACGGTCGCGACCAGTTCCAGCTGATGGTACGGGAAGTCAGGTCTGACCAGTACGGCCAGGAATGTCAGGTGCCGGGCCAAGAGGGACAGACACATCTCGGCCATCACCAGGAAGCCCATGATGCAGCCGGCGCCCAGCATGGAGAAACCGACGCGGAACGGGCGGCTCATCCGCGGGACGTAGCGGAAGCAGATCACGGCAATTTCCGCGCTCATCGAACAGATGAAGAGGGTGAGCATCAGTGAGAACAGGAGAGCCGGGAAACGGTCCTCGTAGATGCCCCAGGCGGGGGTCGTGACGGTGGGTCCTGTGAGGAGGAAGAACGCGGTCTGCAGGCTCAGCGTGAGCGTCAACGGAAGTGTGCGTGTCCACCAGGACCGGCGGCCGCCGGCTTCCGGGGCGATGGCGGCGTATGCGGCGAGGCGCAGATACCAGAGAGAGACAATCATCAGGGAGTTCAGGACCAGTTTGACCAGGTTCATGCCGCCCAGGGCCGTATCGACGGGGACGTAGACAACCGGGGACATGAGCAAAGAGCCCACGCCTCCGTACACGGCACAGGTGAACACCAGGTCGCTCCGGCTGCGAAGCAGGGCGGGAATGCGGGCACCGGCCAACAGGAACAGCGCCGCGGCCATCAGGAACTGCATCATCCGAAGACCGCCCCGAAGTTGCCCGGCTCCGCGTCCGGCTGCCGGTAGGAGCGGCGGATGCGGGAGGCAAGCCGGTCGGCAAGGAGTTCGGCCGTTACCTCGAGCTCGTCGGCGAAATCGGTGCGTTTCAGGGCCGAGACGACGCGCTCCGGGTCGAGGTCCGGGAAGAAGACCTGGGCGTAGTCGTGCGAGAGGACTTCCTGCTCGTGCCGGAGGATCATGTGGGCGAACTCGTGCAGGACGATCTGCTGGCGGTGCACCTCTGACGCCGCCTTGGCGTGGAGGATGAGGTCCAGGCCGTCCAGGCCGAACCACAGGCCACAGACCTTGTCGGTGGGGGTGTTGTCGATCGGCTTGATGACAATCGGACGCCCGCTCGCGGTCTCAAGGTGGGTCTGGATGGAACTCATGGAGACCGGTTCCTGCACCCGCAGGCCTTCTTCCGCGGTCCGGGCCCGCGCTCGGGCGTCGCTGTAATCCATGGAGCTGGTCCTTGGGATGGTCCGATAAGGGGCCGGAGTCCCTCCGACTCCAAGGAGGAGCGTATCAGCCCTGTTCAGGGGCCTTTCCGGCGCCCGGCGTGTCGGAAGAAGTGACGTTCGTCTCCGCCAGCTGCTCGTCGATGAGGTCCCGGATCTGAAGGAGCGTCTCGGGTGACAGGCCGCCGAGCTGCCGGGCAGCGAAATTGCGGACCTTGTTGGCCCGCATGCTGGCCAGGAGGTCGAGCTGGGCTTCGACTTTCTGGGGCAGCTCGTCCTGGTCGTGCAGCAGGTAGTCGCGGTTCACGCCGAAAAACGTTGCGAGGTTCTGCAGGAGCTCGGTCTTCTTCACCTCGGGCCCGGACCCGGTGCGCATGTCGTGCCAGCGGGCGCGGGAGATCGGGGTGCCGGCCGTCTTCATGGCGGCGCTGACGTCGTTGAAGGTGATCTTCTTCCCGGCGGCTTCCGAGGAATCAAGGAGAAGGTTCAGCTTCCTTGCGAGTGCAGCGCCCGGCCCGGAATCGACTGACGCGTCGTTCATCGCGCGGCTCCTTTTCTGCGGTCGAAGGGTGGATCCAGAAGACGATATCATCCGATTGGACATGTCCAATAATTTTGCATTACCCTCTGAAAACAGAATTGGACATGTCTATTTCTGCACCGGAGGGGTACCGGGCCACGCCTCCGGTACCGCCTCCATAGTGGAGGCACGCAGCCTAAGGGTTGCCCGTCAGGGGAGCCGCGCTCCGGCTGACGCCACGACGGCCGCATTCCTGCAGGAGCTTTTGGGGGGCCGGCAGGGATGCGGTCTTTTGGTGGCCCGGCCGCGGGGTGAGGTCCCAGTGTTACTGTCGACGGCGGCCGCCACGGGAGACGATGCGCTCCCCGGTCTGCGGGTGGTTAGTCCTTGGGCGTCCGGCCTCGGGCCCGTCGAGCTGCCCAAACCACGAAGACGACGATGAACGCGACGGGCAAAAGCACCAGCGGGTTCCAGCCTTTAACTGTCATTTGTCATCCCTCGATCCGCTTGCAAGTCTTTTGCGCAGACTCTACGCCGGCGACCACGAGGCGAGAACGCTGTGCGGCCATCCTTTGGCGGGAACGTCCGGTGGGCTCCTGGCCGGGGCAGCGGGTATTGCTACTCAGCGGCAGCGGGGGCGACGCCGTAGCCCGTCTGYGGGGAAGCAGAAAAAAACCCCTGGAATCCGTGGATTCCAGGGGTTTTCCCTTGTGCGCGGAGGGGGACTTGAACCCCCACCCCCTTTCGAGGACTAGCACCTCAAGCTAGCGCGTCTGCCATTCCGCCACCCGCGCAGGTGATAATTCCGAGTTCGTTTCGCCTTTCAGCGTTTTGCTTTTCTCGGAAGCAGCGAGAAAGACTCTAGCACGACTTTTCCGGAAACAAATAATCGGGGTCCGCGGGGGTGGTGTGGGTAGGCTGAAGCAAGCAATTGAGCCACCCGCCACGAGGAGCCGCTATGACTGACAACCGGACCGAAACCAGGCCAGAGGATGAGGTCGTCAGGATCTGCCAGGAGCTGATCCGGATCGACACGTCCAACTACGGCGACGGCTCCGGCCCCGGTGAACGCGCGGCCGCCGAATACACCGCCGGGCTCATGGCCGAAGTCGGGCTGGACGCCGAAATTTTCGAAGCAGCACCCGGCCGAGCCAGCGTAGTCACCCGGCTGGCGGGGGAGGACCCCTCCGCCAGCGCCCTGGTGGTCCACGGCCACCTGGACGT
The DNA here is from genome assembly GCF_056406555.1 of Arthrobacter sp. P1_B4. NCBI lineage: Bacteria > Bacillati > Actinomycetota > Actinomycetes > Micrococcales > Micrococcaceae > Arthrobacter > Arthrobacter sp. P1_B4. Next base: position 14,567 of record NZ_JBFTZW010000025.1, on the reverse strand, counting down.
CGTCCCGGCCCTGCGCGAACAGTGGTCGGTTGACCCCTTCGGCGCCGAACTAAAGGACGGCCTGATCTGGGGACGCGGCGCCGTGGACATGAAAGACATGGACGCCATGATCCTGTCCGTGCTGCGCAATTTCGCCCGCACGGGACGCAAACCCAAGCGCGACCTCATCTTCGCGTTCTTCGCCGATGAGGAAGCCGGCGGCACCTACGGCGCCCGCTACGCCGTCGAGAAGCGGCCCGAACTCTTTGAGGGCGCCACGGAGGCGATCTCCGAAGTCGGCGGCTTCTCCGCCACCATCGGCGGCCAGCGCACCTATCTGCTCCAGACGGCGGAAAAGGGCCTCTCCTGGCTCCGCCTGGTGGCCCACGGCCGCGCGGGCCACGGCTCCCAGATCAACACCGACAACGCCGTGACCAGGCTTGCCGGCGCGGTCTCCCGGATTGGTGCCTACAACTGGCCGATCGAGCTCACGCCGACCACCCGGCAGTTCCTCGACGGCGTCACCGAACTCACCGGGGTCGAATTCGACCCCGATGACCCGGAGAAGATCCTGAAGGAACTCGGCACCGTAGCCCGCTTTGTTGGCGCCACACTGCAGAACACCACCAACCCCACCCTGCTCAAAGGCGGCTACAAGCACAACGTCATTCCGGAATCGGCCGAGGCCCTCATCGACTGCCGGACCCTGCCCGGGCAGGAACAGCAGGTGCTGGAAATCGTGCGCGAACTCGCCGGCACCGGAGTGGACATCAGCTACGTGCACAACGACGTCTCGCTGGAGGTGCCGTTCGCCGGCAACCTCGTCGATTCGATGATCGATGCCCTGCATTCCGAGGATCCGGGCGCCAAGGTGCTGCCGTACACGCTCTCCGGCGGGACCGACAACAAGTCCCTGAGCCGGCTCGGCATCACCGGCTACGGCTTCGCCCCGTTGATGCTGCCGGACGAGCTCGACTTCACCGGCATGTTCCACGGCGTCGACGAACGGGTCCCGGCGGATTCCCTGAAATTCGGCGCACGGGTGCTGGACACCCTGCTCACCAACTACTGAGCGGACACCGCCTGCCATGACGCCCGAGGACATCCTGAGCGGGCCGCTGCTGGAACGGATCCGCGGCCGTGCCGCCGGCTACGACCGCGACAACGCCTTCTTCCACGAGGACCTCGCGGATCTCACGGCGGCCGGCTACCTGAAAATTTTCGTCCCGGTGATCGACGGCGGGCTCGGACTCGGGCTGGCGGAAGCGGCACAGCTGCAACGCAGGCTGGCGACCGCGGCGCCGGCCACGGCCCTGGCCGTCAACATGCACCTGGTGTGGACCGGCGTCGCCCACGTCCTTGCCGCCCGCGGTGACTCCTCGCTGGATTTCATCCTTCAGGAAGCGGCCCAGGGTGAGGTCTTCGCCTTCGGCAATTCGGAGGCAGGCAACGACTCCGTGCTGTTCGATTCCCGCACGGAGGCCGTCCCGCTGCCCGGCGGCGGCTACAGCTTCACGGGCCGCAAGATCTTCACCAGCCTGTCACCGGCGTGGACACGGCTGGGCATCTTCGGGAAGGACGCCAACGCCGCGGACGGCGCCGGGGAACTGGTCCACGGGTTCATCACCCGGGATACCCCCGGCTACGAGATTTTGCCCGACTGGGACACTCTCGGCATGCGGGCCAGCCAGTCCAACACGACCCTCCTGGAGGGCGCCGTCGTCCCGGCCGAACGGATTTTCCGGAAACTGCCGGTGGGCCCGAACGCCGACCCCCTGATCTTCGCGATCTTCGCCTGCTTCGAGACCCTCCTCGCCGCGGTGTACACCGGAATCGGCGAACGGGCCCTCACGCTCGGGGTGGAAGCCGTGCAGCGCCGGACATCGTTCAAGAACGGCGGCCGCAGCTACGCCCAGGACCCGGACATCCGCTGGAAGGTGGCGGAAGCGGCGATGGCCATGGATGCGCTCTACCCGCAGCTGTCCTCCGTAGCGGCCGACGTCGACGGCCTCGCGGACCACGGCAGCCAATGGTTCCCCCGGCTCGTGGGGCTCAAAGTCCGGGCCACGGAGACGGCCCGCATCGTGGTGGACCTCGCCATCCGGGTATCCGGCGGCTCCAGCTACTTCCGCGGCTCCGAGCTCGAGCGGCTGTACCGGGACGTGCTCGCCGGCATGTTCCACCCATCAGATGACGAATCGGCGCACAATACCGTGGCGAACGCCTGGCTGGGCCCGCTGGAGACAGCCTAGGGGCCCAGGACTCCCCGCGGCGTTCGCGGCTGCCGATCCCGGCCGATGCGCGGCCGGGATCCGTGTGCGGCCTAGACGGTGCGCTGGACCTGGATGACTTTCCGGCGCAGCCAGAAACGCCGCCCACCGCCCACGTAGAGGCGGCTGCGTTCCAGTTCCCATTTGCCGTACTCGGAATGCTCCACGAGCCGGCGGCGGGCCTCGGGGAGCGAATCCTCAGGACCGACCGTCAGAACGAGGTACTCGTACTGCTTGACATAGTCCCGTTCCCGCCGGACCGAGCTGCTCAGAAAATGTTCTTTCATTGCTCTCCATTTTCGTCTTTTTCCGACTAACGTGAAGTCATGAGCATCGATCCGCGTGTCGCGCTTCAGTCCCTGACCTCTGCACTGGAAGAACACCTGGCGGCGGCCTCCGCCCGCAGAAGTGACGGGGATCCCGCGGTCGAGGCGGCGTTCTTCGCCGTTGCCGATGCCTTTGAAGTCTACGACGATGCCCTGTATGAGGCGTACGGGGAAGTGACGCCGCTCGAAGTGATCGACGGCGACGAAGACGGCGACGAAGACGATGTCGACGACGAAGAGGACCTCGAGATCCTCGAGAATTCCGAGAACTAGGGGGACCTGCGGATCTCCGCGGCCTCAGCCGGGGTCGGACACGTCTTCGAGCGCCTGCGCGATCTCCGGCGGCAGCGGCGCGAGCGCCGAATCCAGGATCTCCTTGAGCTGAACCGGTGTCCGGGGGCCGACGACGGCGGTTGCCACCCCCTGTTGGGACAACAGCCAGCTCAGCGACACATCCAGGGCAGTCCGGCCGAGCCCCTTCGCCGCCATGGCGACGGCTTCCACCACGCTGGACGCCGGTCCCTCGAGATAGGGTTCCACGTACGTCGCCAACCGCTGGTTGGCGGCCCGGGAATCAGCCGGGATGTGGCCGCGGTATTTGCCGCTCAGGACGCCGCGTCCCATCGGAGCCCACGCCATCAGGCCCAGCCCCGCGTCCTCGATGGCCGGAATGAGCTCAATCTCCGCGTTGCGCTGCAGGAGCGAGTATTCGGACTGGTTGGCCACGAGGGGGAAGCCCGCGATTGCGGCGGCCTTTGCAGTCTGCCAGCCGTTGAAATTGGAGACGCCGGCGTAACGCGCCCGGCCGGACCGCACCGCGTGGTCCAGCGCTGACAGGGTTTCCTCCAGCGGAACATTCGGATCCCAGGCGTGCGCGAACCAGAGATCCACGTAATCGGTTCCCATCCGGGCCAGGCTCGCGTCCAGCCCGGAGAGCATGCCGTTGCGGGATGTGTCGACGCTGCGGCGACCGTCCGCCGTCGTCAGTCCGGCCTTCGTGGAGATCACCACTTCGGAGCGCGCCACAACGTCGCCCAGTATTCCGCCGAGCATCGCCTCGGCCTGCCCGTCGGCGTAGGACGCCGCCGTATCGATCAGGGTTCCGCCGGCATCGACGAAGGTGCGCACCAGGGCGGCGGCATCCTGTTCCTCAGTTTCCCTGGCCCAGGACATGGTGCCGAGGGATAGGGCGGACACGCGCAACCCACTGTTGCCGACATAACGCTGCTGCATGTCAGCTAGCTTACGGGGTCGGGCTGCTTCGTAACGTAGGGTCTATAAACGTGAACTGGATACAAGCGGCTCTGTTGGGCCTGGTACAGGGGCTGACCGAGTTCCTCCCGATTTCCTCGAGCGCCCATCTGCGGATTGTCGGCGCCTTCCTCCCGGAAGCGTCCGATCCCGGCGCCGCCTTCACGGCCATCACGCAGCTGGGCACCGAGACGGCGGTGATCGTCTATTTCTGGCGCGACATCCTGCGGATCATCCGTGCCTGGTCCGGTTCGCTGACCGGCAAAGTCTCCCGGCAGGACCCGGATGCGCGCATGGGCTGGCTGGTGATCCTGGGCAGCATCCCGATCATCGTCCTGGGCCTGCTGTTCCAGGACCAGATCGAATCGGTACTCCGCAGCCTGTGGGGCGTCGCGACCATGCTGATTATCTTCGGCATGGTCCTCGCGGTTGCCGACACCATCGGCCGGCAGGACCGTGAACTGACGCAGCTGACCTACAAACATGGCCTCTTTTACGGACTGGCGCAGGCCCTGGCGCTGTTCCCCGGTGTGTCCCGCTCCGGCGGCACGATCAGCGCCGGGCTCCTGATGGGCTACACCCGTGAGGCGGCGGCCCGCTACTCCTTCCTGCTGGCCATCCCCGCCGTGTTCGGCAGCGGCCTTTACCAGTTGTACAAAGTGGTCTCCAAGGACGGCATCACCGGCCCGTACGGGCTCCCGGAAACTGCCCTGGCCACCGTGATCGCCTTCATTGTGGGTTACGTCATCATCGGCTGGTTCCTGAAATACGTCTCCACCCGCGGCTACCGGCTCTTCGTCTGGTACCGGATCATCCTGGGAATGTCGCTGTTCCTGCTGCTCGGTTTCAATGTCATCAGCGCCTAGCACTAGGCTTGGTCTGTGAAATCCTGGACCTCCCGCCCTGTTGCCCAGCTCCCCGGCAGCATGCCCGCCCTGAGCCTCTTCGATACCGCCAAGGGCGGAATTGTCACCCTGGAGGCCACGGGTGAGCAGTCCATGTATGTCTGCGGCATCACCCCTTATGACGCCACGCACATGGGCCACGCGGCCAGCTATATCGCCTTCGACCTCCTCAACCGCGCGTGGCGGGACGGCGGGCAGCACGTCGCCTACGTCCAGAACGTGACCGACGTCGACGATCCCCTCCTGGAGCGCGCCACGGCCACCGGCGTCGACTGGCGCGACCTCGCCGCGAGCCAAATCGAGCTGTTCCAGACCGACATGGAGGCCCTGAACGTCCTCGCCCCGGACCACTACATCGGTGCCGTCGAGGCCGTTGCCCTGATCGTTCCCGCCATCGAACGCCTGCTGCGCAACGGACTCGCGTACCGCGTCCCCGGCACCGGCGGCGAGCCCGACGGCGACGTCTACTACGACGTCGAAGCCGCCGGGAAGCACTCGACGGACGACGTCGACGCCTGGACCCTGGGATCCATTTCCGGACTCTCCGACGCCGAAATGCTGGAACTCTTCGCCGAACGCGGCGGCGACCCTGGCCGGGCCGGGAAGCGCCAGGCGCTGGATCCGCTGCTCTGGCGGGTTGCCCGCGAAGGCGAGCCCAGCTGGCCCGGTGGCGAGCTGGGGGAGGGCCGGCCCGGCTGGCACGTCGAATGCACCGTGATCGCCCAGGAGTACCTGCCCAGGCCGTTTACCGTTCAGGGCGGCGGCTCGGACCTTATTTTCCCGCACCACGAAATGGGCGCCGGCCACGCGTACTCGCTGGCGGGCGTGCCGCTGGCCCGCCACTTCGCGCACGCGGGCATGGTGGGCCTCGACGGGGAAAAGATGAGCAAGTCCAAGGGCAACCTTGTCCTGGTTTCCAGGCTCCGGGCTGACGGGGAAGAACCTGCCGCGATCCGCCTCGCGATCCTGGCCCACCACTACCGCACGGACTGGTCCTGGACCGCCGCCGGATTCGCCGAGGCCAAAGACCGGCTCCGCACGTGGCGCGAGGCCCTCGCCGTGGCGCCGGAAGGCTCCGCCGCGGCCCTGCTTGGCGGGCTGCGGACCGAACTCGCCAACGACCTGAACGCGCCCGGCGCACTCGCCGCTGTCGATGCCTGGGCCAAGGCCGCCCTGGCCGCCCCGGGGGAGGCCTCGGCCGCGGACGCCGCGCTGGTCAGCGACGCGGTCGACGCCCTGCTCGGCGTCGAACTCTAACCGGATTTCGATCGGCCCCGGCCGGAGAAGATCCCAAAACCCAGCTGCCGTCTCCACGGTGGGAGCGTCGGCCGGTCAGGACGAAGCGGCCTCGATGATTTTCTCGTCGCCCTCGTTCACGGCTTTGACGACGGCGTCGTAGTCACCACTTTCGACAGCCTTGCTGACCTTTTTGGTGGCCTTGCTGATCGCCTTGTCGACGCGGTCGAGGTAGAGGTCATCGACGATGGCAACGATCGCCGAGGAGCCCGGCGGCAGAAACTCCTCCGCGTTGACGCCGATGGACTTTTCCTCATGCCGCTTCCTGATGGCACCCACACCAGCGCCGATCCCGGCACCGATCACGCCGGACAGCAGCAGTGGCGGAGCGAACAGTCCGACCACCAGGCCGCCGACTGCGCCGGCCTTCGTGCCGCCGGCGACCAGTCCGCCGCCGTGCTCCTTGACCTCGGTCTTGCCCGAGGAGTCTCGCGACAGGACGACGGCAGCCGCGACGGCCGCGTCGTCCATGCCCTTGATCGCCTGGAAATCCTCTGCCGCCGAGCCCTCGTCGGCGTACGACGACACGAACAAGATGTAGTTGTGATCTGTCATGGTGTGCCCTCCACTCGGTGTTGGCCGGCGTCGCGGCCAGGTCCAACTCTCGCCGCGACAGGCGCCCGCCGTCAGGGTCATAAGACTCTGGTCCGGGGAAAGCGGGACGCGGGCTAGGGCTTGTCCTTGCCCCGGCGCTTGAGGTAGCGCTCAAATTCTCGGGCTATCGATTCGCCGCTGGCCTCCGGGAGGTCGGCGGTGTCCTTGGCCTCCTCGAGCTGGCGCACATACGCCGCAATTTCCGGATCCTCTGTAGCGAGCTCGTCCACGCCGCGTTCCCACGCGTCGGCCTCCTCCACGAGTTCCGTGGTGTCCAGCGGGACCTGGAGCAGCTCCTCGACCCGGTGCAGCAGGGCCAGCTGAGCCTTCGGCGACGGGGCCTGGGCTACATAGTGCGGCACGGCCGCCCAGAGCGACACGGTCGGGAGCCCGGCCAGCAGGGCCACCTCGCCGAGCACGCCCACAATCCCTACCGGGCCCTCGTACTGCGAGGCCTCCAGGTCCATCCGCTCACGCAGTGCGGCGTCGTCCGTGGAGGTGCTGACCGGAATGGGCCGGCTGTGCGGCACGTCAGCCAGCAGCGCACCGACCAGGATGACGTAGTCGACATGCAGGGCCTCGGCGTGCACCAGCAGTTCCGCGGTGTAGGCACGCCACTTGTAGGACGGCTCGGTGCCCTGGACGAAGATGACGTCCACGTTCGAGTCGGGGACGCTGGCCTTGAAGATCCGCGTGGACGGCCACTTGATCTTCCGCTCACCGGCCGCTGTCCGCCGGATCGTGGGCCGGGTGAACTGGAAGTCGTAGTACTCGTCGGCGTCGATCGCCCCGACCTTCTTGCCGCCCCAGAGCTTGTTCAGGTAGCGCAGGGCATCGCTGGCGGCCTCTCCGGCGTCGTTCCAGCCTTCGAAGGCCGCGAGCATGACGGTGATGCGCCGGCCCTCGGGGACTGGCTGCAGCAGCCGCTCCGGCTCGGAGACGGCGCCTGGTTCGGTGGGGTCTGCCTCGAAGCTGTTCATGCCATCACCCTACGTCCAAGAACCCGCCGAGCGCAGGCAATCGCGCGCCAAGGAACCGCAATTTCCGCCCGGAATCCCACGGTCGGGCGCGTGGAATTCGCCGTAGGCGTAGCGCGGGCGCCCGGCCGCGGGCTTCCCCGTAGACTGGAAGGCATGCGATCCTCAGCTTCCCGGCCCCTCCTTAAAGCAGCGCTCTGGGACATGGATGGCACCATTGTCGACACCGAGCCCTACTGGATCGCAGCCGAACACGCACTCGTCGAAGCCCACGGCGGACAATGGTCCCACGAACAGGCCATGCAGCTCGTGGGACAGTCCCTGATGTTTTCCGCGGGAATCCTGCAGGAAGCCGGCGTGGCCCTGGAACGGCGCGAGATCATTGACACCCTCACGGGCCACGTGATCAGCCAGGTCCGGAGTTCCATTCCCTGGCGCCCCGGGGCCCGCGAACTGCTCGACGAACTCTACAACGCCGGCGTCCGTTGCGCCCTCGTCACCATGTCCGAGGCCCCGCTGGCCCGGGAGATCGTTGCGAGCCTGCCCGAGCCCTACTTCGAGTTCCTCGTCACGGGAGACACTGTGACCCAGGGCAAGCCCCACCCGGAGGCTTACCTCACGGCCGTCGAGCTCCTGCAGCAGCAGGATCCCGAGCTGGGCCTGCATCACTGCGTGGCCCTGGAAGATTCTGTGCCGGGCGTCGCCGCCGCCGTGGCCTCCGGCGTCGTCACGGTCGCCATCCCGCACATCCTGCCCCTCCCGCACGATCCCCGCCGCGCCACCTGGAACACCCTGGAAGGCCGGACAGTCGCTGACCTGGAGGAGCTCGTGGCCCTGCGGCACGACTTCCCCGACGCCACCTTCGGCGCCGCCGCGGACCCAACCGGCCGCTTAAGTACGCTCTCGACCACGCTCTCGACCGCGGGCCACTCCCGTGGCTGACACCGGCAGCCAGGGGCAACGCGGAAAGACTCCGGCTAACCGCCGGGAAGGGATCCCGCTGGGCCGGATCGCCGGCATTCCGGTATTTCTGGCGTATTCCTGGTTCATCATCGCGGCCTTCACTGTGATCGCCTACGGGCCGGTCCTGCAGAGCAACAATCCGCGCCTCGGCGTCACCGCCTTCTTCGTCGCCTTCGCCTACGCGCTGCTGCTCCTGATTTCCGTGCTGGCCCATGAACTCGCTCACGCGCTGACCGCGAAGCTGTTCCACTGGCCCACGGAGAAAATTGTCCTCAACCTCTGGGGCGGCCACACCCAGTTCCAGAGCTTCACGGCCTCACCCGGCCGCTCCGTCCTGGTGGCGATGGCCGGCCCGGCCGCGAACTTCGTCCTTGCCGGCGCAGGCTGGCTCCCGCTTGCCTACGGCGACCTGAACGGCGTGGCCGACATCCTGGCCAACATCTTCGTCTGGGCCAACCTGCTGATCGGCATCTTCAACGTCCTTCCCGGCCTGCCGCTGGACGGCGGCCGGCTGGTCGAATCCGCCGTGTGGAAAGCCACCGGCAGCCAGGAGAAGGGCACAATTGCGGCAGGCTGGGCGGGCCGCATCATCGTGATCGCCCTCGCCCTGTGGTTCATTGTCCTGCCGCTGGTCAGCGGCGCGCGGCCGGATATTTCCTTCACCCTCATCACCGCCCTCGTGGGCAGCTTCCTGTGGATGGGGGCGTCTGCCTCGATCCAGCAGGCCCGCCTGCGGGGCCGGCTGCACCTCGTCGACGCCGCGGCCCTCGCCGAACCCGCCCTCGGCCTTCCGGAAACCGCGACGGTCGCGGACCTCCTGGACCGGGCGCCGGGCGGAAAGCCCGCCGTGGTGCTGTGCGACCGGGACGGCCGTCCGGTGGCCATCGTCGACGCCGGCGCCGCCGCCAGCGTGCCTGCCGGACTGGCCGCAGCGACCGCCCTTACCGCGGTCTCCTACCCCCTTGGCGCGGGCGCCTATGTCCCCGAATGGTCCAAGGGCCAGGAGCTCGTCCAGTACCTGGCCCAGCTTGAGGGCCAGGAGTACGCGGTGGTGAACCGCGAGGGCGCCGTCACCGGGCTGCTGCGCCAGTCCGCCGTCGTCCGGGCCATAACGGGCAAGTACCGGAACGAACGCCAGAACCAGGGGCAGAACCGGTAGAGTTACTGGGCGGTCGTGAATTTCCGGCCCCCACGCGCAAGGACCGGTGCCCGCCGGCATGTCCGCGGCCACACAGCTTTACAGGAGCGAGGAACATCTTCATGAGCAGCGACACCGCCGCAGGCACTAACACTGCCAACACCACCGCCGCCGCAGGCACCGACACTCCCACCGCCGGGGCCAGCAGTGCCGCCGGCGCGAATGGTGCCACCGGCGCGGCGCGCCGCCGCGGACCCTTCCGCGAAGGCGAACGCGTCCAGCTCACGGACGAGCGCGGCCGCATGAACACGATCACCCTCGAAGTCGGCGGGGCCTTCCACACCCACCGGGGCTTCCTGAACCATGACGAGATCATCGGCAAGCCCGACGGCTCAGTCGTGGTCAACAACGTCGGACAGCAATACCAGACCCTGCGTCCGCTGCTCTCGGACTTCGTGCTCTCGATGCCCCGCGGCGCGGCCGTGGTCTACCCGAAGGACGCCGGCCAGATCGTGACCATGGCGGACATCTTCCCGGGCGCACGCGTCGTCGAAGCCGGCGTCGGCTCGGGCGCCCTGTCCATCTCCCTGCTGCGCGCGGTGGGGGACAACGGCTACCTGCATTCCTTCGAACGCCGCCAGGAGTTCGCGGACATCGCCCGCGGCAACGTCGAGACCATCTTCGGCGGACCGCACCCGGCCTGGAAGATCTCCCTTGGCGACTTCCAGGAGGAAGTGGTGCGCACCGAGGAACCAGGCTCCGTGGACCGCGTGGTCCTGGACATGCTCGCGCCGTGGGAGTGCCTCGACGCCGTCGCCACCGTCCTGGCCCCCGGCGGCGTGTGGATCAATTATGTCGCGACTGTGACGCAGCTTTCGCGGACAGCCGAAGCCATCCGCGCGGACGGACGCTTCACCGAACCCGACGCGTGGGAATCCATGGTCCGCGGCTGGCATCTCGAAGGCCTGGCCGTCCGCCCGGACCACCGCATGGTCGCCCACACGGGCTTCCTGCTGGTAACCCGCCGCCTCGCCGACGGCGTCACGGGAATTTCGGTAAAGCGCCGCCCCTCCAAGACCGACTTTAACGAAGAAGACGTCAACGCCTGGACCCCGGGCGCTGTGGGCGAGCGTGCGGTCTCGGACAAAAAGCTGCGCCGCGCCGCCCGCGACGCAATCGCCGGAACGAACGTCGTCGACGCCCCGGAGATAACGAACTAGGCAGCATATTTCGGATGTCTCCAGCGGCACCCGCCTTCTTAGGGCTATGGTCTTAACAGAAGAGCAGGAAGGGGCTGATGCACGATGGAGACTCCGAATACTGACCCGGGCCGCACACCGGCCGAGGACGCAGCGGATGCTGCCGCCCGCACGGATGCGGCCCGCGCCGCAGCCGGCGAGGGTGACCGGTATGCCACCAATGAACTGTCCGTCGCCGAGCGGCAGGTCAACATCCTCCGGGACAAGCTCCGCCACATTGACCGCCAGCTCGCCGCCGCGACGCAGAACAACTCCAAACTGGTCAGCATGCTGGAAACGGCCAAGGCCGAGATCCTGCGGCTGAAAAACGCCCTCGACCAGGAAGGACAGCCGCCGTACAGCTTCGGCACCATCCTCCAGCTCAACCCGAAACGGCAGCCGACGGCCGGGAACAGCGGCCAGGCGGCCACGGAGGAATCCGTGGACATCTTCAACGCCGGCCGCAAGATGCGCGTGGGAATCAGCCCGCTGGTCAACATCAGCCAGCTCGCCGTCGGGCAGGAAGTCCTGCTCAACGAGGCCCTGATGGTGGTCGCCGGACTCGGCTACGAGCGGGCCGGCGACCTCGTCACGCTCAAGGAAATGCTGGGGCCCGACCGTGCCCTGGTAGTGGGCCGCGCCGACGAGGAGCGGGTCATCCGGCTCTCCGGCGCCCTGCTCGCCCAGCGGCTCCGGGTCGGCGACGCGCTCTCGATTGATTCCCGGACCGGGTACGCGCTGGAAAAGATCCCGCGCTCCGAGGTGGAGAACCTCGTGCTCGAGGAAGTCCCGGACATCACCTACCAGGACATCGGCGGACTGGGCCCGCAGATCGAACAGATCCGCGACGCCGTCGAACTGCCCTTCCTGCACCCGGACCTGTACCGGGAGCACGGGCTCAAGGCGCCCAAGGGCATCCTGCTGTACGGCCCGCCCGGCTGCGGCAAGACCCTGATCGCGAAGGCCGTGGCCAACTCGCTGGCCGCCCGGGCCGCCGAGCGCGCCGGCAAGACGGACATGAAGAGCTACTTCCTGAACATCAAGGGACCCGAGCTGCTCGATAAGTACGTCGGCGAGACCGAACGCCACATCCGCCTGATCTTCGCGCGCGCCCGGGAAAAGGCGTCCGAGGGCAGCCCGGTGGTGGTGTTCTTCGACGAAATGGACTCGCTGTTCCGCACCCGTGGCACCGGCATTTCCTCCGACGTCGAAACCACCATCGTCCCGCAGCTGCTCAGCGAGATCGACGGCGTCGAACGGCTGGACAACGTGATCGTGATCGGCGCCTCGAACCGGGAAGACATGATCGATCCGGCGATCCTGCGCCCGGGCCGCCTGGACGTGAAGGTGAAGATCCAGCGCCCCGACGCCGAGGCCGCGGCCGACATCTTCAACAAGTACATCACCACGGACCTGCCCTTCCACGAGTCCGACCTCGGCGAGCACAACGGCGACGTGCAGGCGACCGTGGACGCCATGGTCCAACGCACCGTCGAGGCGATGTACTCCACCGAGAAGTCCAACGAATACCTCGAGGTCACCTACGCCAACGGCGACACCGAAATGCTCTACTTCAAGGACTTCAACTCCGGCGCCGTGGTGCAGAACGTCGTGGACCGGGCCAAGAAGTACGCCATCAAGGACCTGTTGACCATCGGCCAGAAGGGCCTGCGGATCGACCACCTGCTCCGGGCGGTCGTGGACGAGTTCCGTGAACACGAGGACATGCCCAACACCACCAACCCGGACGATTGGGCACGCATCTCCGGCAAGAAGGGCGAGCGCATCACGTACATCCGCACCATCGTCCAGGGCAAGGCCGGCCAGGAGCCCGGGAAGTCCATCGAGACGATGCCCAGCACAGGCCAGTACCTGTGACGGCTGTTGTCCCAGGCAAGCCCGCCGACACTGCGGGCGGGCTGCCGGTCGGCGGGGCGATGCGGGTCATGGGATCGGAGACCGAATACGGCATCCACGCGCCCTCGGCCCCGGGAGCCAACGCCACGATGATGTCAGCCCGGGTCATTCAGGCGTATGCCCAGGTGACCCGGCAGCGCGCCGCCGGCGGCGCCGAGACCCGGTGGGACTACACGGACGAGGAACCGCTGCACGACGCCCGCGGCTGGACCTTGGAGCGCAGCAGCGCGGACCCGGAACAACTCACCGACCAGCCTCCCGTTCTCGACGCCGAGGCGATCGCCCTCGCCTACGGGCGGCAGGAACTCGAGGCCGACGGCGAGGACGAGTCCGGCACGCTGCTGATGAACATGGTGCTGGGCAACGGCGCACGGTTGTATGTGGACCACGCCCATCCGGAGTATTCCAGCCCCGAGGTGACCAACCCCCGCGCCGCCGTCACGTGGGACGCCGCCGGCGACCTCGTGGCACTGGCCGCGGTCCGGCGCCTCGCCGCGGATACCGAACTGCCGCCGATCAACCTGTACAAGAACAACACGGACAACAAATCGGTCTCCTACGGCTCGCACGAGAACTACCTGATGCCCCGCTCGGTGCCCTTCGGCGAAATCGTGCGCGGCCTCACGCCGTTTTTCGTCACCCGGCAGATCATTTGCGGTGCCGGGCGGGTGGGCCTCGGGCAGGACAGCGCCCGGGCCGGCTACCAGATCAGCCAGCGCGCTGACTTCTTTGAAACCGAAGTGGGCCTGGAAACCACCATCCGCCGCCCCATCATCAACACCCGGGACGAGCCCCACGCCACCGCGGACAAATACCGCAGGCTGCACGTCATCATCGGCGACGCCAACCTCAGCCAGGCCTCCAACTTCCTCAAGTTCGGCACCACCGCGATGGTCCTGAGCCTGATCGAGGCCGGGCTGGCGCCGCGGATCGAAGTCCATGAGCCCGTCGCCGCGCTGCAGGCCGTCAGCCACGACACCTCGCTCACCGGGCTGCTGCGCCTGGGCGACGGCCGGCGGATCAGCGCCCTGGACCTCCAGTGGATCTATTTCGAGGCCGCCTCCAAGCACGCGCAGGACACCGGCGTCGCGGACGCCGTGGACGGTGACGGCCACACCCACGAGGTCCTGGAGCGGTGGTCCGCCACGCTGAGCGAACTCGGCGGTGACCGGGCAGCGGCCGCTTCTTCAGTCGAGTGGCTCGCCAAACTGTCCCTACTCGAGGGCTACCGCCAGCGTGACGGCCTGGGCTGGGACAACGCACGGCTGGGCCTCGTGGACCTGCAGTGGGCCGACATCCGCCCCGAAAAAGGGCTCTACTACCGGCTGCTGGCCCGCGACCGGATGCGCCGGATCGTCGACGACGCCGCGATCGCCCGTGCGGTGACCGAACCGCCGTCGGACACGCGGGCGTACTTCCGCGGGCGCTGCGTCAGCAGGTTCGGTGCAGACCTCGCGGGGGCCAGCTGGGACTCGGTGATCTTCGATGTCCCCGGCCGCGGCAGGCTCCAGCGGGTCCCAACCCGCGAGCCGCTGCGCGGGACCGAAGCCCTCACCGGCGGCCTGTTTGCCCGGCACCGGGAGGCCGGGACGTTCCTGGCAGAACTGCTCGGACTCAGCCCCGGTTCCTGAAAACAAAGCCCCCCGCGGGCGCCCCGGGCGTGGCACTATTGCTACAGGATGTCCCTTAGGAGAAAAGGGACGGACATGAAGG
>NZ_JBFTZW010000024.1:0-44127 GCF_056406555.1 Arthrobacter sp. P1_B4 | reverse complement strand
GGGCGGCAGCGTGGAGATGACCACGTCGGCCGCGGCGACGGCGGCTGCCGCCCCGGCGAGGGGAAGCACCCGGACGGGGACGCCGACGGCGGCGGAGGCCGCGCGGGCCTCCGCCGCGCGGCTGACATCGCGGACGAACACTTCGGCGGACACCGCCCCCAGTTCCTTGAGCGCCGCGATGGCTGCTGCCGCGGTCCCGCCCCCGCCGAGGATCACGGCGGTGGGCGCCGAGGCTGCCCCCGCGTGCCGGAGCGCGTTGACGATCCCGGTGACGTCGGTGTTGTACGCGACCAGTCGCGTGTGGCCGGCACTGCCGCCGTCTGATTCGAACGCAACCGTGTTGACGACCCCGAGTGCGCGCCCCACGCCCCGGACCTCGTCCACTTCCGCCACCATGGCCGATTTGAGCGGCATGGTGACCGACAGGCCGCGCCAGGAACCGTCAGCGCGCACCTCGTCCCTGACCTGCCTCATAAAATCGGGCAGGGCGGCCTCGGTCACGTCAATGGCGGAGTAGGCGATATCCACGCCCAGGTGGGCGTACGCGGCCCGGTGCAGCGCGGGCGACTTCGAATGGCTGATGGGATGCCCGAGGACGGCCGCCCGCAGCGTCATACGCAGCGTCCCGGGTTGGCCTCGCACCAGGCGTTGTACTGCGCCACGTAGCCGTTGTGTTCCGCGAGCGTCTTGGAGAACTTGGTCTCCTTGGTGTCCAGGTTGATGGTGACCCAGTAGAGGAAGCTGTTGGACTTGGGCTTGGCGGCGGCGTCAATGGCCGTCTTGCCGGGGGAACCGATGGGGCCGGCGGGCAGCCCCTGGTTGGCGTAGGTGTTGTACGGGTTCGACTTGTCAGCCTTCTGGGCCTCGTCGATGTGGAAGCTGCGGATGCCCAGGCCGTAGGTGACGGTGGCATCGGACTGGATGAGCCCGTTGGTCTCGGTGTTGTTGGGCTTGAGGCGGTTGTAGATGGCGCCGGCGACGTCACCATATTCGGCTTGGCCGCCTTCGGCCTGGACGATGCTGGCCACGGTCACGACGTCGTACTGTTTCGCGGGATCGGTAACGCCCTGGGTCTTGAGTTCATCCTGGGTGCTGCCGACGAGCTTCTGCAAAATGTCTTTGGCGGAGGAGCCCAACGGGAAGCGGTACTCCCCCGGCGCCAGGTAGCCCTCGAGGTTCTTGGCTTTGGCCGGGACGCCGAACTGCGCGGGCGCATCGCTGAGCGCTTTCAGATCCTGAACAGGAATCCCGGTGCCCTCGGAAATCGCCTGCAGGGATTCGCCGATCCGCAGCCCGGCGCTGAGCGCAAAGTACATGACCTTGCTCTGGCCCTTGTTGAGCAGGACATCCACGGCATCGGAGTTCTTCATTTCCTGGCGCATCGAGAACGTGCCGGGGTTCAGGGCACCGCCGGATGCGGTGAACTCCTTGAGGAAGGTGTCCGCGTTGGCCACGACCTTTTTCGACTGAAGTTCGGTGGCCACGGACCGCGTTCCGGCGCCGGGTTCGACCGTGATGGTGACCTCACCGGTTCCGGGGCCTGGGTAGTCGGCCATGGTGTCCCCGCCCAGGAGGGGCTTGAGGAACTGTGCGCCGACGGCGATTGCGACGACGAAGACCGTCAGGGTCAGCACCAGTGCCAGGAAGCGGCGCCGCCGGCGGACCTTCTTGGACGGTCCCTTGTCGTAGCGGACCGCTCCGGCCATCAGCTCCTCGCCCGGGTCGCCGTGGTACTCGGCCTCCGGGTGCGGCTGTGCCTGGGGGTCAACGGAGCTGTCGTAGAGATGGTGGGCCGCGTCGTGGGGGTGCGGAGCGTAGCCATCGTGGACGCCGGCGTCATGGGCAGCCGCATCGTGGCTGGCCCCGTGGCCGAGCCGGCCCGCTGACGCATAGACGACGTCCTCGTGGCCAGCGTCTTCGCGGACGGGCTCGTCGCGGGAAGGTACTTCGTGGACTGGTACATCACGGACAGGGATCAGCTGCGTGAAGTCTTCGTGCACGCCTTCTTCGCGCACGGACTCTTCACGCACGGCTTCTTCACGCACGGCTTCTTCGCGCACGGGCTCTTCACGCACGGCTTCTTCGTGCACGGGCTCTTCACGAATGGCTTCTTCGTGCACTGTCGGTGCCGCGTCGGGAAGTTCCGGTGCGGCCTGCGGCAGTTCGCTGTCTTGTGCCTGTTCCTGTGCCGGTGCCGTTGCCGGCGTCGGAACGTCCGGTCCCGTCTCAAAAGCCTGCGGCGGGATCACGTTGTGGCCCTGGGTGGCCAGAAGCTTTTCCCGGGCCCGGATTTCTTTGCGCGTCAGCGGTCGGCCGGCGCCACCAAGGGCGTCACCGGAGGAGTCATCACTGTTGACCGGGCTCACTGTAGCCTTCCATTTTCTGAAGAGTGCGTCTGTACTGCCGGGCCGGTCTGTGCGCCGCCTCCGGTCGGCCCCGGCGCAGACTCCGCGTACACGCGGTTTCCGACCTCCGTTCCCCTGGCCTTTTGCATATCAATCGCATGTTGCAGAATACCTGCCGCCGCAACCTGATCAACAACTGTACGGTGATTCCTGCTGCTCATGCCAGCTTCGTGCAGGTTGCGGTGGGCGCTCACGGTGCTGAGCCGCTCGTCAACCAGGCGCACGGGCACCTCGGATCCGGCGTCCTGCAGGGCCAGTACCAGCAGCTGTGCGTACTCGGTCGCCATCCTGGCGGAGGCGTGCTCTTCGCCCTTCATGGTGCGCGGCAGTCCCACGAAAATCTCCACGGCGTCCAGCTCCGCGGCCAGGGCAGCCAGGATTCGCACGTCAGTGTTCTTCTTCACGTTCCGCGCCAGCGTGCGCAGCGGCGTCGCCAGGATTCCGTCGGGGTCGCAGACGGCCACCCCCACACGGACGGTGCCGACGTCCACCCCGAGCTTCACGCCCCGGGGGTAGACGCCGGCCACAGCAGCTTCAGACACGTGGGATCCGCTATCGCCTGGTAATGGCGTCCACGACGGCGCCGAGGGCAGCACCGACCTTGGCTGCGTCGGTCCCGCCGCCCTGGGCGACGTCGTCCTTGCCGCCACCGCCGCCGCCGAGGATGCCTGCGGCGAGGCGCACCAGGGCACCGGCCTTGACTCCGGCTGCCCGGGCGGCTTCGTTGGTGGCGACCAGGATCACGGGACGGTCGTTGCTGACTCCGGCCACCGCGACGGCGGCGGCCTCGGACCCGAGACGCGTCCGCAGGTCCAGGGCCAGGCCGCGCAGGTCGTCCGCGCCGCTGACCTGGCCGGCGTCGTGCGCGATGACCTTGACGCCGGCGGCATCCTGGGCGGTGCCGACCAGCTGGGCTGCGGCGGCAGTGAGCTGCTCTTTGCGCAGCCGCTCAAGTTCCTTCTCGGCCGTCTTGAGCTTGGTCAGGGTGTTGGAAATCCGGTCCGCGAGCAGCCCGGAGGGAACCTTCAGCATTTCCGTGAGCTCGGTGACGAGCGCCCGCTCCGCGGCCAGGTGCCGGAACGCGTCCATGCCCACGAAGGCTTCAACGCGGCGGTTTCCTGAGCCGACCGACTGTTCGCCGAGCAGGGACAGGCTGCCGATCAGCGAGGTGTTCTCGACGTGGGTGCCGCCGCAGAGTTCCCGGGACCAGGCGCCGTCGATTTCCACAACGCGGACCTCGTTGCCGTAGTTCTCGCCGAACAATGCCATGGCGCCGAGCGCCTTGGCCTCGGCAAGCCCCATGATCTTGGTCTCCACCCGGAAGTTGTTGCGGATGGCGATGTTGGAGACTTCCTCGATCTCGGACCGGGTGGCGGCGCTCAGGCCCTCACCCCAGGCGAAGTCGAATCGCAGGTAGCCGGCCTTGTTGAAGGAGCCGCGCTGCAGGGCTTCCGGGCCGAGGATCTGGTGCAGGGCAGCGTGCACAATGTGCGTGCCGGTGTGGGCCTGCTCCGCGGCGTGGCGGCGTTCCCGGTCCACGGCGGCCTGAACCAGCGAGTCGGCACCGATTTCGCCTTCGCGGACGATTGCCTTGTGGACACTGAGGCCCTTGACGGGGCGCTGGACATCCAGGACCTCGACGACGAAGCCGTCGCCGGTGATCAGCCCGGTGTCGGCAGCCTGGCCGCCGGCTTCGGCGTAGAACGGCGTCTCGGCCAGGACCAGTTCGATTTCATCGCCGGTGGAGGCCTGGGCGACCTTCCGGCCGCCGGAGAGGATGCCGCGGACCTTGGACTCGCCCTGGAGCTCGGTGTAGCCGGTGAAGACTGTCTCGCCGGCGGACAGCAGCTCCTGGAACGCGCTGAGGTCAGCGTGCGACCCCTTCTTGCCCTTGGCGTCGGCCTGGGCGCGCTGGCGCTGCTCGAGCATGAGCTTGCGGAACTCGGGCTCGTCGACTTTCAGCCCGGCCTCTTCGGCCATTTCCAGGGTCAGGTCGATCGGGAAGCCGTAGGTGTCATGCAGGGCAAAGGCGTCGGCGCCGGAGAGCGGCTGGTTGGCGGCCTTGGATTCCTTGACGGCGTCCTCGAGGCGGGCGGTGCCGGAGGCGATGGTGCGCAGGAACGCCTTCTCTTCGGCGTAGGCAATCCGGCTGATGCGTTCGAAGTCGGTCTCTACGATCGGGTAGACACCCTTCATGGCGTCCCGCGAGGCGGGCAGCAGTTCCGGCAGGCACGCCTTTTCGACGCCGAGCAGGCGCATGGAGCGGACGGCCCGGCGGATCAGGCGGCGCAGCACGTAGCCGCGGCCCTCGTTGGAGGGGGTCACGCCGTCGGCGATCAGCATGAGGGCCGAGCGGATGTGGTCGGCAACGACGCGCATGCGGACGTCGTCCGTGTGGTGCGGGTCCTCGGCGGACTCCGCGGAGGTGTACTCCCGGCCGGAGAGTGCCGCGGCCCGGTCGATCACGGGGCGGACCTGGTCCGTTTCGTACATGTTCTCGACGTCCTGGAGGATCATCGCGAGGCGCTCCATGCCCAGGCCCGTGTCGATGTTCTTCTTGGGCAGCTCTCCGGTGATGTCGAAATCCACCTTCGAGCGGACGTTGTCGATCTGGTACTGCATGAACACGAGGTTCCAGATCTCGACGTAGCGGTTTTCATCGGCGATGGGGCCGCCCTCGACGCCGTAGGACGGGCCGCGGTCGTAGTAGATCTCCGAGCAGGGACCGGCGGGGCCGGGCTGGCCGGTGGACCAGTAGTTGTCGGACTTGCCCATGCGCTGGATCCGCTCGGCCGGCATGCCGGTGTTCTTCAGCCACAGCTGCTCGGCCTCGTCGTCCTCTTCATAGACGGTGACCCAGAGCCGCTCCGGCGGCAGTCCGTACCCGCCGTCGTCCACGCTGGTGGTCAGGAGCTCCCACGCGAACTTGATGGCGTCTTCCTTGAAGTAGTCGCCAAAGGAGAAGTTGCCGCACATCTGGAAGAACGTGCCGTGGCGGGCGGTTTTGCCCACTTCCTCGATGTCACCGGTCCGGATGCACTTCTGCACACTGGTGGCCCGCTGGTAGGGGGCCTCCTCACGGGCGGTCAGGTACGGGATGAACGGGACCATGCCGGCCACCGTGAACAGCAGGGACGGGTCGCTGGAGACCAGGGAGGCGGAGGGCACGGCGGTGTGCCCCTTGCTGACAAAAAAGTCGATCCAGCGCTTGGTGATCTCCTGCGACTTCATGAGCTGTTTTCTTACCCTTCAATATTCACTGCGTTAGGTGGCCCGCGTCTGTGCTGCGCGGGACAAGCTGAGGACCGGCATTGATCCGGGCCCGTCAATCTGGTGCCCGTCACCGGGGGCGTCGGCGCACCGTCGCCCCCGGTGACGGGCACCTTACTTACTAATTCTCTCCCGGCTAGCGCCGGACCGCATCCCGGCGGGCGACAGTGCCGCCGGCAGCGAGGTCCGTTGCCGTCTCGATCCCGAGGGCCGTGCGGAGTTCTGACTCCCGCTCGCCCATGCCATCGCGGACGGCATCGGCGAAGTCGAGCAGGCCGTCCGCCAGCCGTCCGACGGCGCGGTTCAGGCCTTCGGGGCCGAGGGCGGACTGCGCTTCGGTGACTTTGCGGAAGGCGATGACGCCGATCGCGACGCCGATTCCCATCCAGATGATTCTGTTCATGTCAGGTGCTCCCGGAGGGTTTAGCGGCTGCGGCGGCCGGTGGCGGGCTTTTTGCGGGTGCTGAAGGCGKAGCGCACGCCGTAGCTGAAGGCTGCCACCTTGATCAGCGGCGAGCCCACGGTGGCGGCCATGAGCGAGGACAACGCCGAGATGTTGGCGGAGGCGTCCGAGACGTTCGAGGAGATGCCGTCAACCTTCTTCAGCTGCTCGTTAGTGGTGGTCACCGTGGCGGTGACCTCGTCCATGAGCGGGGTGGCGCCGTCGCTGATGGAGCGGATGGTGGTCCGCATTTCGTCGAACACTCCCCCGAGCTTCAGGATCGGCACGGCGAGCAGCAGGACCAGCAGTGCAAACACTCCAGCCGCGATCAGGCCGGCAATATCGCCACCAGACATAGACACTCATCTCCTTGAACTGCAGTGGATACCTGCTTGTTGCGTCGGGCTCCGACGGTTTCGACCGCCGGGCGGAACCGGCTCCCGGGGAACTCCCCCAAGTACCTTACATACAAAGAAGCCCGCGGCGCTTGCCACGGGCTTCTTTGTAGGTGATGCCTTTTGAATTAGCGTGCGTAGAATTCCACGACGAGCTGCTCTTCGCAGGTCACGGGGATCTCGGAGCGCTTGGGGCGACGCACCAGGCGGGCCTGCAGGGCGTCAAGCTTGACGTCCAGGTAAGCCGGAACGATCGGCAGGACGTCGCGGTGAGCGCCGGCTGCTGCAACCTGGAACGGAGGCATGGTCTCGCTGCGGCTGTGAACGTGGACCAGCTGGCCCTCGCCGACGCGGAAAGACGGGCGGTCAACGCGGATGCCGTCAACGAGGATGTGGCGGTGCACAACCAGCTGGCGGGCCTGGGCGATGGTGCGGGCGAAGCCGGCACGCAGCACGAGGGCGTCGAGACGCATTTCGAGCAGTTCGATCAGGTTTTCACCGGTCAGACCCTTGGTGCGGCGTGCTTCTTCGAAGGCACGGGTCATCTGGGCTTCGCGGATGCCGTACTGGGCGCGCAGACGCTGCTTTTCGCGCAGACGTACGGCGTAGTCGGAGTCCTGCTTCTTGCGGGCACGGCCATGCTCACCGGGGCCGTACGGGCGGCGCTCCATGTACTTGGCGGCCTTGGGGGTCAGAGCGATGCCGAGTGCACGCGAAAGGCGTGCGGTACGGCGAGCACGAGTGTTGTTAGCCACTTGTGTCCTTCCAATATCTGCGGTGTGTCAGTGTTACTGGCCTCCACGATGGAGAGCATCGGCCAACCGCTGCCTTTTGCTACTGGGCACAGGGCAACCCTCATCGAACCGAAGTTTCCATGGATTGTGCGTCCGTGCCTTGCCAGACAACGGTCCAGCCTACCAGATCCGGCCCGCGGACCGAAGTCAGATTCTGGCGTGCGCTCCCCGGACACCGCTGCGCCCGAAGGACGCCGCGCCCAGGAATTCCACGGCCACGAACGGTTTCGGGCCCACCACCCATTCGTCGTGTCCCGGCGGAATCGCGTAGGTGTCGTTGGCGTGGATCGTGGAGCGCAGCCCTTCGGCCGTTTCGACTTCCATTTCACCGGAGATGCAGAAGCCGAGATGGTGGTGCAGGCAGACGTCGGTCCGCTCGTAGGGTCTGGTGTTCTCCGACCACCGCCAGCCCGGGCCCAGGATCAGCCGGGCCACCGAGTAGTCGTTCACTGTGCAGAGGTCGAATTCGGCCTTGTCCGGGCACCGTTTCTTGTCCGGCACATCGAAGGACTTCACTGCCATGGCTGTAACGAAGTTGATACTCATGGGACACCTGCCGGGGACGGGACGGGAACGCTCGCGCTGGATGAGCTGGGATGGAGCGAAGCCAGCTGCCGTTCCGGGGTCCGGAACGAGGGAGCCAGCGATGTGACCGCGCTGTCCCCTGCGCCGCACGGACGGTCAGCAGATCCATGCCGCCGTAATTCCACGTTAGACCTCTTGGCCCCTATGTCAACGGCGGATTCCGGCGCCACCGGGCGCCGCCGACCAGCCGCAGGTCACGGGCGTTCACTTGCCGCCCACGTGCCTTTCAGGTGCCGCGGATGATCCTCCGAAGCCGCTCGAGCCGGGTGGCGATGTCGCGTTCGGCCCCGTTGCCGGTGGGTTCGTAGTAGTTGCGCCCGACGAGGTCGTCCGGCGGGTATTGCTGCGTGGCGACGGCGTGCGGGGCATCGTGGGCGTATTTGTAGCCCTTGCCGTGGCCGAGCTGTTTCGAGCCCGGGTAGTGGGCGTCGCGAAGGTGGGCGGGGATGCCGTTCCCGAGCCCGGCGCGGACGTCGGCGATCGCCTGGTTAATGCCCATGTACGCGGCGTTGGACTTCGGCGCGGTGGCCAGATGCACCACGGCTTCGGCGAGGATGATGCGGCCTTCCGGCATGCCGATCAGCTGTACGGCCTGGGCCGCCGCGACGGCGGTCTGCAGCGCAGTCGGGTCAGCCATGCCGACGTCCTCAGCCGCCGAGATCACGATCCTGCGGGCCACGAACCGGGGGTCCTCGCCCGCCTCCAGCATCCGGGCCAGGTAGTGCAGCGCGGCGTCGACGTCGGAACCCCGGATCGACTTGATGAACGCGCTGGCGACGTCGTAATGCTGGTCCCCGGCCCGGTCGTAGCGGACGGAGGCAACATCCAGGGCGCGTTCGGTGTGTTTGAGCTCGATCTTCACCGGGGCCGCCTCGGGCGCCCCGCTGGCTGTGCCGGCTACGACTGCGTCGGCGTCGTCCGCGTCCCCGAACGCGACGCCGGCCGCCGCCTCAAGCGCGGTCAGCGCACGGCGGGCATCCCCGCCGGAGAGCCGGATGAGGTGTGCCAGGGCCTCGTCGCTGAGTTCCACTTTGCCGCCGAGCCCGCGGTCATCCGTTGCGGCCCGCAGGAGAAGGCCCTCGACATCGGCGTCGGTGAGCGGTTTGAGCGTCAACAGCAGGGAGCGCGATAGCAGCGGGGAAACGACGGAGAAGGAGGGGTTTTCGGTGGTCGCGGCGACCAGGACCACCCAGCGGTTTTCGACGCCGGGCAACAGGGCGTCCTGCTGGGCCTTGTTGAAGCGGTGGATCTCATCCAGGAACAACACAGTGGTGGTTTTGAACAGGTCACGGGCGGTGAGGGCTTCGTCCATGACGCGGCGGACGTCCTTGACGCCGGCAGTGATGGCGGAGAGCTCGACGAACTTCCGCCCTGGGCCCTTGGCGATGACGTGCGCGAGCGTGGTTTTGCCGGTACCCGGAGGGCCCCAGAGGATCAGCGAACTGGGACCCGCGGGGCCGGTGGCGTCCGTGCCTGCGGCGAGCTGGCGCAGCGGCGAGCCGTGGCCGAGGAGGTGCTGCTGGCCCACCACGTCATCAAGTGTCCGAGGCCGCATCCGGACGGCGAGCGGGCTGCGCGGGGAGACCCGGCGGCTCTCGCCGGTCTGGTCAGCGTCGCCCTCATCCTCGATAGCGGCGCCGCCGTCCCGCCCTGCGCCAAAGAGATCATCCACATAGATAGGCTACTTCTAGTTCCCGCCTGCCCAGACACCCTCGTAACGGAGACCCGCGCCATGACAACACCCGACACCCGTGTGGCGTTCGTCTCCGGGGCGCGGCTGCCGGGCTGGGTGGACCGCTTCGCCGCGAGCCACGGCGCACTGGTGGAGGAGGAGCTCGACGCCGGTCTGCAGCTGCGCGCCGCCGACGGCGCCGTAGCCCTGCTCCAGGCGCCGTGGCCGGCGGACGGCCGTCCTGGGCGCGGCGGCGACGCCGTCGCCCGCCTCGCTTCCCTGGCGTCCCAGTCGCGGAGCATCGGCACCGTGCTGGTCCGCCGCGGCGGATATTCGGTGGCTGTGGTCAGCGCCGGCACCGTGCTGGCGTCCAAGACCGGCACGCGCCACGTCCAGTCGCGGACGGCTGCCGGCGGCTGGTCCCAGCAACGTTTTGCCCGGCGGCGCGCCAACCAGGCCGATGCCCTGGTGGAGGCCGTCGCCGAGCACGCCGGGCGGATTTTCGCGGAGCACCCGATCGAGTATCTGGCTCCCGGCGGCGACCGGACCCTTGCCGAGCAGGTCCTCGCCGAACCGGTTCTGAAGCAGTACGCGGCACGTCCGAGGCTGGCGTTCCTCGACGTCCCGGATCCGCGCGCCGCAGTGCTGAAGAAGGCGGCCGCGGACCTGTGCGCGGTGCGGATCCTGGTGACGGATCCGCAGGCGTAGGATAATCCGCCGTTCCATCCCCCAATGTATACAGATGGAATGACGGCCTCTTCGCTATCCGGCTACCGGACGCCGCGGCTACTCTTCCGGCGCCAGAGTGACGGTGACGCCGTCGAGGGCGAATTCGCCATGATGGACTCCCCCGGCCTACGGCGTCAGACGCCGGCCGCGCGGGTTACACCGCGATCGGCGGCGAGTTTGGCGACGTCGCGTCCCGCCCGGTAGCCGAACACCAGGGCCGGGCCGATGTGGGAGCCGTAGCCAGGGTAGCCGCCGCCGAAGACGCTGACCGCTGCCGCACCGACGGCGATCAGGCCGGGAACGGCGGTTGCCTCCTCGGTAACTACCTCGGAGCGTTCGTTGACGCCGATGCCGGCGAACGTGCCCAGGTCGCCCATCTGGATCTTGGCCGCATAGTACGGGCCCTTGCCGACAGGGGCCAGATTGGGGTTCGGCTTGTGTTCCATATCGCCGCGGAAGTGGTTGTACAGGGTGGAGCCACGGCCGAACGCCGGGTCCTCGCCGCGTTCCGCTGCCGGATTGAACCCGGCCACGGTCTCCTTCAAACCCGCGGCGTCGATGCCGAGCTTGCCTGCCAGCTCCGCCAGGGTGTCCCCCTTGACCAGGTAGGCCGTTTTGTAGAAGTAGCCGCGCGGCATCGGCCAGGGCTTGGCATAGCCGATGCCGTACTTGTGCATCGTCCTGGCGTCACCAATCACATACCCGAACGTCTTGTCCTCGTCCTTGTTGTGCTCGATCATGGCCCCGCCGAAGTCGTGATAGCTCAGGGCTTCGTTCCCGAAGCGCTTGCCGTGACGGTCGACGGCGATCAGTCCCGGCAGCCCGATGGCCCGCAGGTGCGGGAAGAGGCGCTCTTTACCGCTGAGGTACTTGAAGACAGTTACCGGCGCCCAGGACCCCACACTGAACACCGAGTTGTCGATGTGGCCGCCCACGCTGATTGCCAGGGTGGCAGCGTCACCGCCGTGGCCCACGGTCGGGGTGAAGTGGTCGTCACCGTCGGCGTCGTGCGGGAAGTACCGCTTCCGCAGTTCCTTGTTGCCGGAGAAACCACCGGCAGCGAGGATAACGCCGAGCCGTGCGGCCACAGTCGCGGCGTGGTCTCCCCCAATGACCGCTCCGGTGATAGTGCCGGCGTCGTCCCTGGTCAGGGAGAGGACAGGAGATGAATTCCAGAGTCGCACACCCAAGTCATCGGCGCTCTTGACCATGCGGGTCATCAGCGCGTTGCCGTTGGAACGCAGGACCGGCCGCTTATAGCGGGCGGCATCGGCCCAGGTGCGCAACAACTTCTTCGCCACGTAGACGAACGACTTGACCGACTGGTTGACATGGAAGAACTCGTTGATGTCCGGACCCACCTGCGGCATGTAGCCAAAGACGGTGTAGGAACTCATGTAGGGCTGCATCAGGAGCCGCTTGTCCCCCAGCACGCGTGCGTCGACATCCTGCGGCAGTATTGCCCGCCCTGAGAGTTTCGCGCCGGGCAGGTCCATCTTGTAGTCCGGCGACTTCTCCGGGTAGGTGAACTTCACGTCGGTCTCGTTCTCGAAGAAGGCGATGGCCTCCGGCACGGTATCCAGGAAGTCACGGACGCCGGTCTGGTTGAACGTCTCCGGCGCCAGGCTTCGCAAGTAGGTCTCCGCTGCCTCGCGGGTATCGCCCTGCTCTACGCCCTGCTTGTTGCCGGGGACCCACGCCCAGCCCGCGGAGATCGCCGTCGTGCCGCCGAAATACTGCTCCTTCTCGGCCACAATCACGTTCAGGCCTTGCGAGGCGGCCTTCAACGCTGCGGCCATTCCGGCCGCACCGGAGCCGATGACGAGGACATCACAGAGGACGGGTATACACATGGTTTTGCTCCGTTCAGTCGGCCGCGCGCTTCGCTGCGGCAGCCGGGGTTGAATGCTAGTCCCCCAGTAGAGCCGGTGACGGCCAGCCCCGTGAGCAGGATTACCATTGAGCGGGAATATGGTTCCCTGAGGAGGGCGTGTGGCGAATTCCCCATCGGGCGAGTCGATCATCGGACGGTTCGTCAGAATCGTCAGCGCCTTCGACGACAGCCACACCTCCATGAGCGTCGCCGAACTGGGTCGCCGCACCGGACTGCCGGTGACCACCACCTACCGCCTCGTTAACGAACTCCTCCTCGAGCGGCTTCTTGAGCGCGAACCTGGAGGTGACATCCATATCGGAACGCGGATGTGGGAACTCGTTTCCCGAGGGTCCAAGATGCTGGGGCTGCGGGAGGCCGCCTTGCCGTTCATGGAGGACGTCCAGGCCGTGGTGCAGCACTCCACCACCCTGGGCATCCTTGATTCGGACGAGGTCCTGTATATCGAGCGGCTGGGCTCCGACAAGACCATTGTGGACATCACCAAGATCGCCGGCCGCCTCCCCGTCCATGCGACGTCCTCCGGACTGGTCCTGCTGGCCCACTCCCCCGCCGCCTACCAGGACCGCATCCTTGCCCGGCCCCTGACGAAGTTCACCGAAACCACCCTGACCGATCCCGCTTTGCTGCGCCGGCACCTGGCCGAGATCAGGCAACGCGGCTTCGCTGCCATGCCCGGCGTGATCGTGCCGGAGTCCAGCGGCATCGCGGTCCCCGTCTTCGGCCCGGACAACACCATCCGCGCCGCACTCAGCGTGGTGGTGCCGCGCAACGAGGAGAACGCGGCCGCCCGCGTACCCGTCCTGATGGCTGCCGCGCGGGGCATTTCGCGGGCCCTCGGCTGGCAGGGAGAACTCAAGGGAACCCTCCGCCAAAGCCACTAAGGCATTCCATTTCCGTTCATCGGGAATCGTGTGGTTGCCGTCACAGACTCACTGTCACTCTGGCTTAGTCGCAGCGAAGATGCTGCAGGAGCACGAGGAGCACCACATGAACCCCACACAGAGCCGCGTTGCCGGAAAGACCGCCATCGTCACCGGCGGCCGCGGAGATCTGGGCGGCGCCACCGCCGCCCTGCTGGCCGAGCACGGCGCGAAGGTCGCCAGCCTCGACGTTGCCGGCATCCCGGCCGGCGCCACTCACGAAAACATCAGCGAGTACGACGTCGACGTCACCAGCGAGGACAGCGTCGCCGAGACGATCCGCCGCGTCACCGACGACCTCGGCGCCCCCGACATCCTGGTCAACGCCGCCGGCATCATCGGCCCGGCCGGCGCGTCCCACACCGCCACCGTCTCTGACTTCGACACGATCTTCGACGTCAACGTCAAGGGCGTCTGGCTGATGACCAAGCACGTGGTCCCGGGAATGATCGAGAAGGGCGCCGGCAGCATCATCAACTTTTCGTCCATCCACGGCATCACGGGCGGCCGGAACGTGCCGCTCTACCACGCCACGAAGGGCGCCGTCCGGCTGCTGAGCAAGTCCGATGCGGCAGCCTACGGCAGCCACGGCATCCGGGTGAACTCCATCCATCCAGGTTCCATGAACACCCGGATGAGCCGCCGCTCCGCCGAACAGTCCGAGATCGGCGCGGAACAGTATTACAAGCAGCTCGTCGGCTCCAATCCGCTGCCCCGGCAGGGCGAACCGGACGAAATCGCCTACGGCGTCCTGTACCTGGCCTCGGACGAATCCCGCTTCACTACGGGTTCGGAACTCGTGATCGACGGCGGCTACACCGCCGTCTGACCTCTCCACCCCTGACCTGCCGCCCTTGCCCCAGTTTCCCGGAGCGGCTTACCGGCCGCGCAGGAACTTCTTCATTCCCTGAAAGGCATCACCTATGAAATTCGTCCATGGAACCGACCTGGACCGCTACGACGTCGTCGTCGTCGGCTCCGGCGCCGGCGCCCTCACCGCGGCTGCCACCGCCGCACGTGCCGGCAAGTCCGTCGTCGTCCTGGAAAAGAGCGCCCTGCTGGGCGGCACCTCTGCCGTCTCCGGCGGCATGCTCTGGGTCGCCGACAACCACTACGCCCGGGAAGCCGGGATCGCCGATTCGAAGGAAGCGGCCGCCGAGTATGTCCGCGCCGTGGCGCGGGGCCGTGGGCGGGAAGAGCTCCTGGACGCCGCCCTGAACTACGGCGGCACGATGCTCCGCTTCGTCGAAGAGGAATGCGGCGTCCGCTTCATTTTCCTCAACAACTTCCCGGACTACCGCCAGGACCTGCCCGGCGCAATGGAGGGTGGCCGCACGGTGGAGCCCGAACTGTTCAACAGCAAGGAAGCCCTCGGCGCGCTCACCTCCCATGTCCGCACCGACGGCCGCGCCCCGTTCACGATGCAGGAATATGAAAACTGGGGAGCGTTCGCCAAGTTCCCCTGGGATGACCTCGGCCAGCGCCAGGCCGACGGGCTCGTGGCCAAGGGCCAGGCCCTCGTGTCCATGCTCCTGGCTAGTCTGGTCCGCGACGGCGCCGCCCTCGTCACGGGTGCCCGCGGCCACCGGCTGCTCACGGACGGCGGCCGGGTGACCGGGGTCGAACTCGAATCCGGCGACATCTTCCAGGCGAACGACGGCGTGGTGCTGGCCACCGGCGGCTTCGAATGGGACAAGGCACTGGCCGACTCCATGCTTGCCTCACGGCTGTACACAATGTGCTCGCCGCCCTCGAACACCGGCGACGGCCTGCGGATGTCCCAGCGGATCGGCGGCCAGACCCGCGGCACCCGTGAAGCCTGGTGGGCGCCAATGTCCATTACCGGCGACACCCGCGACGGGCAGCCGATCGGGACCCTGCTCCGCTTCGAACGCCAGGGCCCGGGCTCGCTCATGGTCAACCGCCACGGCCGTCGCTTCGCCAACGAATCCCAAAACTACAACGACCTCGCCCGCAGCCTGCAGTCCTGGGATTCCGCCAGGAACCAGAGCCTCAACACCCCCGCGCATGTGATCGTGGACCACGCCTACATGGAGCGCTACGGCATCTTGGCACACCGCGCAGGCCAGCCCACCCCCGCCTACCTGATCGAGGCTCCGACGCTGGAGGAGCTCGCGGCGAAAATCGGCGTCCCGGCCGAAAGCCTGGCCGCCACGATGGCCAGGTTCAACGAGTTCGCCGTCAAGGGCGAGGACCCCGATTTCGGCCGGGGCGAAAGCGCGTACGACAAATACTGGGGCGACGACGAGAACCCCTACCCGAACCCGTCCCTCGGTCCGCTGCAGACCGGACCGTTCTACGCCATGGAAGTGGTCAACGGCGCGTTCGGCACGAACGGCGGCGTCGCCACCGATGGCCGGGCCCGGGTCCTGGACGTGGACAACCGCCCCATCGAGGGCCTCTATGCCGCCGGCAACACCACCGAAAACGCCTACGCCGCAGGGTACCCGGGTGCCGGCGCGACGCTCGGCCCGATCATGACCATGGGCTACCTCGCCGGCCGCACCATCGCCGGACAGGACCCCGAGTTCGTCTCCGGTTCCTCGGTCCCCGCCGAACTGATAGAAGCCTGAGATGATCCGCCACACCGTCCTCTTCAAGTTCAAACCGGACTTCCCGCCCGCCGACAAGCAGGCATGGATCACAGGACTCAACAGGATGACCGGGAACATTCCCGGAATGCTCAGCCTGACCCACGGCCCGGACCTGCTCAGCACCGAGCGCTCCTTCGACTACGCCATCGTGGCGGACTTCGAAAAGGTCGAGGACATCGCGGTATACAACACGCATCCGCTTCACGAGCCGCTCAAGGCGTACTCGTTTCCCAACAGCCAGCAGATCCTCGCGGTGGACTTCCATCTTGAGGCTACGAAGCCGGCGTCCACTGAGACATCGTCGTCTTAAGGAGATCACCATGCACACTGCATCCGCCCCACGCCTGGCCGCTCGCAAAACTCCGCGGAAGGCTGCCCTGGCATCCTTCCTGGGCAGCACCCTGGAGTACTACGACTTCTTCATCTACGGGACTGCCGCTGCGCTGGTGTTCCCGCACCTGTTCTTCCCGTCCGCCGACCCTGCCATCGGACTGATCGGCGCCTTCGCCACGTTCGGCGTCGCCTACGTGGCACGGCCGGTGGGCGGGCTGGTCATGGGCCATTTCGGCGACAAGCTGGGACGCAAGAAGATCCTGCTGCTCACCCTGGGCATCATGGGCCTGGCCTCGCTCGGCATCGGCTTCCTGCCGACCTATGAACAGGTCGGCGTCTTGGCCCCGATCCTGCTCGTGGCGGGCCGGCTCGCCCAGGGCTTCTCCGCGGGTGCCGAGTCGGCGGGCGCGTCCACGCTCACGCTTGAACACTCCCCGGACGGCAAACGCGGCTTCTTCACCAGCTTCGTGATGACCGGCTACGCCTCCGGCATGGTCCTAGCCACGCTCGTCTTCATTCCAGTCACGTCCATGCCGCAGGAAGCCATGATGAGCTGGGGCTGGCGCGTCCCGTTCTGGTTCTCGATCGTGGTCCTGGGCATCGCCTACTGGGTGCGGACCCACCTGGACGAAACTCCGGTCTTCGAGGAGGCCCAGGAGCACCGGCACGTCGCCCCGATGCCGGTCAAGGACGTCCTCAAGTTCCAGGGCGCCGATGTCCTGCGTGTGATGGGAATGTCCATCATGTCCGTCATGCAGACCATCTTCACGGTCTTCGGCCTGGCGTACGCCACCTCCACGGCCGGTTTTGACCGGGCCTCCATCCTGACCGTCAACGCCGTGGCCATCGGCTTGTCGATGTTCGCCATGCCGCTGGCCGCGAAGCTCTCGGACCGGATCGGCCGGCGCCCGGTGCTGCTGACCGCCGCGATCGGCTGCTCCCTCACGATTTTCCTGTACTTCCTGGCCCTGTCCTCGGGCAACATTGTGCTGGTCTTCCTAGCCGCGTTCCTGAACATGACGGTGCTCTACTCCGGCTTCAACGGCATCTGGCCCTCGTTCTTCGCCGAGCAGTTCGCCGCCCCGGTGCGCTATACGGGCATGGCGATGGGCAATCAGCTGGGTCTGGTCCTGGCGGGCTTCGGCCCAATGATCGCTGGCATGCTCCTAACCCCGGGCATCGCCGGCTGGGTTCCCGTGGCCGTCTTCGGCACGGTCTGCATGCTGATCGCCGCCGTTTCGGTGTACTTCTGCCGTGAGACGTACAAGACCCCGATTCAGGATCTGGGCGGCCCCTACCTGGCCGGGACCGCCCGGCGCCGAGAACTGCTTGCCGGGGAAAATCTCGCCGGGCAGCAGGCTCTGCCGGCCATGCGGCTTCCCTGAACCGCCCCGACCCTGAGGAGACCCTCATGTCCAGAACCAGCCCCCGCAGCGCATTCCCGCACCGCTGGCCCATTCACGTGACCGGGCCCCGGACCTTGGGACCGCAGGGATCCACCACACAGAGACCCATGCCGTGCGTAGCCCCGGCTGCACACGGCGAGGTACCGCCGGCCGCACCTCGGACCTCCAATGGTCAACTGACTGCCTCGCCGTGGCTCGGCCTGCACTTCGAAACCGAAGACATGTAGAGTCCCGTGCTTCGCCTAAAGGCCCGTCGGCGTCTGCGGTGCCCGATTCGCTCGGGTGCCGCAGAGGCCGTTTTAGCAGCCGGTCAAATGCCGCTTGGGCCTGTCCTGACGGTAGAGGTAGCGGCCGGCTTCGCGGAAGCCG
Organism: Arthrobacter sp. P1_B4; assembly: GCF_056406555.1. Lineage (NCBI taxonomy): Bacteria > Bacillati > Actinomycetota > Actinomycetes > Micrococcales > Micrococcaceae > Arthrobacter > Arthrobacter sp. P1_B4. Next base: position 26,295 of record NZ_JBFTZW010000024.1, on the reverse strand, counting down.
GCGCCGGCGTAAAGCCCACGGGCACCGGCGTTGGAGGCCATGACCAGCAGCCAGTACCCCGCCAGGCCGCGGGCCCGGCCCTCGTGCAGCAGCGCCCGGACCACCCGGCCGCCATAGCCCCTACGCCGCGCATCCGGACGCGTTGCCATGCAGTACAGCCCGCCCCATCCGGGCCCGGACGGGCCGGTGTTGGGCAAGGCGAGGCGTGCGACGGCGGCCGGCGCGCCGCCGTCGTCCCGCACCAGAGCGTACAGCGAGGGGCACCCTTCGAGAATGCCGCGGGCCACGGCGAGCTCGTCCGCTCCCCCGCGGCCGTCGACGCTCCACCACAGTTCCAGCCATTCCGCCGACGGCTGGGCCGAAATTTCCACGGCAGGTTCGGGGCCGCCGGAGCCCGCGCCGGACTCCGGTCCGGACTCAGCACCCGGAACGTGGACGAGCACCAGGGTTTCGGACTGCCGGGTGAACCCTTCGGCGTCGAGCACCGCGTTGAGCGCCGCACGGCGTGGGTCCTCAAAAATTTGGAAGATGAGCGGAAGCCGCCGGCTGCGGTACCAAAGCCGGGCGTCGCGGACTGCGGCGAGCTGCCGGTGCGGATCCTCGCCGGGGTCCCTCGGCCAGACCGAGTTCGCCCGCTGGGTCACCCCTGACGCCGCCCGCAGCACCCACCCGCCGGATTCCTCGCGCTCCGCGGCAGGCCACGCTGAATCCATCAGCGTCTCCAGCCCGGGGATGGATCCAGGAATCATCCCGGGGCGCGGGTCCAGGTTCATCGAGCTACTCCGTCCGGGACGAATGCGGGCTACAAATGACAGACGGCAGGGGCTCCCCGGTTGCCCGGGGAGCCCCTGCCGCTGAAGTTCGCAGGCTAGTCCCTACCGTCCTCAGGTTTCTTGGGCTGCGGCTTGAAGTCGACGCCGGCTTCCTTGCGCTGCTGCGCCGTGATGGGAGCGGGAGCCTGGGTCAGCGGATCGAAGCCGCCGCCGGACTTCGGGAACGCGATGACATCGCGGATGGACTCCACGCCGGCCAGCAGGGCAACCACGCGGTCCCAGCCGAAGGCGATGCCGCCATGCGGAGGGGCTCCAAACTTGAAGCCCTCCAGCAGGAACCCGAACTTGGTCTGGGCGTCTTCCTTGTCCAGGCCCATGAGCTCGAAGACGCGTTCCTGGACGTCGCGCTCGTGGATACGGATCGAGCCGCCGCCAATTTCGTTGCCGTTGCAGACGATGTCGTAGGCGTAGGACAGCGCCGATTCGGGATCGGTGTCGAAGGAGTCCATGAACTCGGGCTTGGGCGAGGTGAACGCGTGGTGGACGGCGGTCCACTTGCCTGCGCCGACGGCGACGTCGCCGGAGGCGACGGCGGCGGCGGCCGGCTCGAACATCGGCGCGTCCACGACCCAGCAGAACGCCCAGTCAGCGGGGTTGATGAGCCCGGTGCGGTGGCCGATCTCGACGCGGGCAGCGCCGAGGAGCGCGCGGGACGGGGTCTTCTCGCCGGCTGCGAAGAAGATGCAGTCACCGGGCTTGGCGCCGACGGCGTCGGCGAGGCCCGCCCGCTCGGTCTCGGTGAGGTTCTTGGCGACGGGACCGGCGAGTTCGCCGTCCTCCTTGTACAGGACGTACGCCAGGCCCTTGGCGCCGCGCTGCTTGGCCCACTCCTGCCAGGCGTCGAGGGCCCGGCGGGCCTGGGAGGCGCCGCCGGGCATGACGACGGCGCCGACGTAGGGCGCCTTGAAGACACCGAAGTTGGTGTCCTTGAAGAATTCGGTCAGCTCGGTGAGTTCCTGGCCGAAGCGCAGGTCCGGCTTGTCCGAGCCGTAGCGGGCCATGGCGTCGTGGTAGGTGATGCGCTGGATCGGCGTCGGGATCTCGACGTCGATCAGCTTCCACAGGGCCTTGACGATGTTCTCGCCCAGACGGATGATGTCGTCCTGTTCCACGAAGCTGGCCTCGATGTCCAGCTGGGTGAATTCCGGCTGGCGGTCCGCGCGGAAGTCCTCATCGCGGTAGCAACGGGCGATCTGGTAGTACTTTTCGAAGCCGCCCACCTGAAGGAGCTGCTTGAACAGCTGCGGGGACTGCGGCAGCGCGTACCAGGAACCCGGCGCCAGGCGTGCGGGGACCACAAAGTCGCGGGCGCCTTCCGGCGTCGAACGGGTCAGCGTGGGGGTTTCGATCTCCACGTAGCCGTCCTGGTGGAGCAGTTCGCGGGCCACCCGGTTGGCTTCCGAACGCAGGCGCAGGTTACGGGCGGGGCCGGGGCGGCGCAGGTCCAGGTAGCGGTGCTTCAGGCGTGCTTCCTCGCCCACCTCAACGTGTTCGTCGATCTGGAACGGCAGCGGGTCCGAGGTGTTGAGGATCGTGACCTTCTCGGCCATGACCTCGATCTCGCCGGTGGGAAGCGCCGGGTTCTCGTTGCCTTCGGGACGCTGGGAGACGGTGCCGACGATCTGCAGCACATACTCGTTGCGCAGTCCGTGGAAGACCTCTTCTTCGCGGACCACAACCTGGGCGACGCCGGACGCGTCGCGCAGGTCAACGAATGCGACACCACCGTGGTCACGACGCCGGCCGACCCAGCCGGCGAGGGTTACGGTTTGTCCAATGTGCTCGGAGCGAAGTGATCCGAGGTCATGTGTGCGCAGCACAGCACGCCTTTCTGAAGAAGACAGAGGGAAAATCAAAAGCGATATCAAAACAATGACGTTCTAATAGGATCGCTACGGGAACGATCCCGTTAGAGTTTACCCGTTGGAAAGGCCCCTTTTGCCATGGCAACCCGGCACAACGGAAGCCAGCCCGGTGACCAGCCCCCGCGTCAGCCCCGCGATCAGCCCGGCGGCCGGCCTGGCCCGCAGCGGCCACCTCAGCGGCTGCAGCGCCGCCTCGGCGTGTTCGATTCCACGGCGATTGGCCTGGGTTCGATGCTGGGCGCCGGCGTGTTCGTCGTGTTCTCCCCCGCCGCAGCCCTGGCCGGGCCGCTGCTGACGCTTGCCGTGGCCGTGGCCGGCGTCATCGCCTACTGCAATGCCGTCGCGTCGGCGCAGTTGGCGGCGAGGTACCCCGACAGCGGGGGAACTTACGTGTACGGGCGCCGGCAGCTCGGCCAGTGGCCGGGCTTCATTGCGGGCTGGGGTTTCATCACGGGTAAGACGGCGTCCTGCGCGGCGATGGCGCTGACGTTCGGGCACTACGTGGCGCCGGCTTATGCCACGCCGCTGGCGGTCGCCGGCGTCGTCGTCCTCACGGGAGTTAATCTGCTCGGCATCACGCGGACCGCACTGCTGACCAGGATCCTGCTGGCCGTCGTGTTGGCCACGCTCGTCTTCGTCGCCGTTGCGTCCCTGCTCGGTCCGCACCCGGCGGGCGCCCCTGCCGTGTCGGCGGCGCCGGCCTATCCCGCGCCGCCCTCCGGCGGCTGGGGCGTCCTTCCCGCGGCGGGGCTGATGTTCTTCGCCTTCGCGGGTTATGCGCGGATCGCCACCCTCGGCGAGGAGGTCAAGGATCCCGCCCGTACCATCCCGCGGGCCATCCTGGCCGCACTGGCCGGGGCCTTCGTGATCTACCTTGGCCTGGCCGCGCTGCTGCAGTGGCACCTGCCCCCGCAGCAGCTGGCTGGTTCGACGGCGCCGCTGCTGGACGCGGTGGCCGTCACCCGCCTCGGCGCCGGCGTCCCGTTCGTCCAGGCCGGAGCGGCAGCGGCCTGCCTCGGCGCGCTGCTGGCCCTGATCACCGGGGTCGGCCGGACCACGTTGGCGATGGCGCGGGAACGGGACCTGCCCGCCCCGCTGGCCAGTGTGGGCCGCGCCCGCACTGTCCCGTTCATGGCGGAACTGGCCGTCGCGGCCGCCGTCGTTGTCCTGCTGCTGAGCACTGACGTGATGACCGTGGTCGGATTTTCCAGCTTCGGCGTGCTGGTCTATTACGCCGTGACGAACGCCGCGGCTTTCACGCTGGCCGGTCGCCCCTGGCATGCGCCGCGCTGGCTCAACGTGCTGGGTTTCCTCGGCTGCCTGGTCCTGGCCGTCACCCTGCCGCCGGCCTCCGTGCTGTTCATGGCGGCGGTGCTGGCGGCAGGGGTGGCCGGGCGGTTCCTCGTCCTGCTGGTGCGCCGGACGCGGGACGCTAGCGGGCCTGCCGGGAAGTCCTAGCTCGCGGCGATTACGCGCACGTGCAGGTCCTCCTTGGAGGGCGTCCACGAGGCCGGGTCGGCGTCGTACTGCTCGCCCGTGCGGATGTCTTTGACCTGGTGCTTGCCGTCGTCGTCAGTGAACCAGACAAACGGAATGCCGCGACGGTCGGCGAACTTGATCTGCTTGCCGAACTTCTCGGCCTTCGCGGCGACCTCCGTGGCGATGCCCCGGCTGCGCAGCTGCGCGGCGACATCCTGCGCCGCGGCCCAGCTGTCGTCGTTGTTCAGCGTCACCAGCACGGCGGTCGGCACGGAGCGCGTGGCCTTGGCCAGGTCCTGGCTCAGGATCCGCGACACCAGCCGGGTGACGCCGATGGAGAGTCCGACGCCGGGGAATTTGCGGTTGCCCTTGCTCGCCAGGGCGTCGTAGCGGCCGCCGGAGCAGATCGAGCCCAGCTGCTCGTGCCCCACCAGGACGGTTTCCACCACGGTGCCGGTGTAGTAGTCGAGGCCGCGGGCGATGCTGAGATCGGCGACGACCCGACCCGGCGCGTGCTGGACAGCGGCCGCAATGACCTGCTCCAGCTCGTTCAGGCCTTCCTCCAACAGCTCGTTGGTGACGCCCAGCGCCCGGACCTGCTCCACAAAGGACGTGTCCTTGGTGCGGATGCCCGCGAGCTTCAGGGCAGCCTGCGCCTGATCGTCAGTGGCGCCGAGTTCCTCCTTGAGCAACTCGGCCACCTTCGCCGGCCCGACCTTCTCGAGTTTGTCGATGCTGCGCAGGACGCCCGCGGTGTCCGTGAGGCCGATCCCTGTGTAGAAGCCCTCGGCCAGCTTGCGGTTGTTGATCCGCAGCAGGAAATCGGGGATGGGCAGCGCGTTGAGCGCCTCCGCAATCACCAACGCGATTTCGACGTCGTACCGGAACGGCAGTTCGCCATCGCCGACGACGTCGATGTCCGCCTGGGTGAACYCCCGGGCCCGTCCCTCCTGGGGACGTTCGCCGCGCCAGACCTTCTGGATCTGGTAGCGGCGGAACGGGAACGCCAGGTAGCCGGCGTTTTCCACGACGTACCGGGCGAAGGGCACGGTGAGGTCGAAGTGCAGGGCAAGGGCGTGCGGGTCGAACTTGGCCGCGGAGTCCTCATCGTCCTGGAGCCGGCTGAGGCCGTAGACCTCTTTGTCAATTTCCCCCTTGCGCAGCAACTGGCCCACCGTCTCCACGGCGCGGGTCTCGATCGAGGAGAAACCATGGAGTTCGAAGGTCCGGCGCAGCGTGTCCAGCACATGGAGTTCCACCAGCCGCTCCTCGGGAAGCCACTCGGGGAATCCTGACAGGGAGGCTGTGCGTGCCATGGTGAAATTTTCTCCTCTGGTTACCACTGCGGTATCTCGTTGCTACTGCAGTATCTTCGGGCGCGGGCGTCAGGCGGCATTCTCTCTATCGAAACGTAACGAAGATAAGCGGCAGACCGGCCAGTCGTGCATAAACTGTGTGCGGCAGTCAGTTTATGCGTTCGGCGCCTGCTTCTTCCAACGGAGCCGGACCCGGCGGGACTGCCGGCAGCTTGCTGCTGCTACCGCGACGGCGCCTACGGCCCCGTCATGGTGGCGGCCATACAACCAGGAGGACCTTTGGCGGCCAGTTCACGCAGCGCACGCGAGGCGAAGCGGCGCGTCCAGCAGATGGAGGCCAGGCGCGGCCTGCGCCGGGACCAGGACAAGCGCCGCAAGCGCGACAACGTCTTCGCCATCAGCGCCGGCACGGCAGCAATTGGCCTCGCTTTGGTGCTTCAGCTGACCGCCTTCGCCTCAAACCCGACCGAAGAGGAATTCGCGGCCGCGCAGGAGGGTCTGAACAGCCCGTCGGCATCCGCCTCACCCACAGCGGCCCCGACGAACGGCGCGAACATCCCCAAGCCGGAGACCGCCGCGGGCAAGACGTTCACGGGCGAGCTCAAGCTGAACCGCGGCACGCTCGGCGTCGAACTCGACGGCACGAAGGCCCCCCAGGCCGCGGCGGTCTTCAAATCCCTTGCTGACCAAAAGTTCTACGACGGCGTCAGCTGCCACCGGCTGACCACGGCCGAGAACTTCGGCGTCCTCCAGTGCGGTTCCAAGGCCGGCGACGGCAGCAGCGACCCGAGCTACACCTGGGGCCCGCTGGAAAACACCCCGCAGGACAACAAGTATCCCGCCGGAACCATCGCAGTGGCCCGGACCGGCGGGAACGCCAACGGCAACGGCACCCAATTCTTCATTGTGTACAAGGACACCGTCATTCCAGCGGATGCCGCCGGGGGCTATACGGTGGTGGGCAAGGTGACCTCTGGACTCGACGTGGTGGGCGGTATTGCCGCCGCCGGACTGAAGCCCGGCGACAACGCCACCGACGGCGCACCTGTGGAACCAGTCACGATAGACTCGTTCTCACTGAAGTAACCAGCCGCGGCCCTCAAGGCCCTGGTCCCGGTATTTCCCTCCAAGCGAAAGACTTCTAGCGGTGACAGACAGTCAGAAATCCGACGAAACATTGGCAACAGCAGCTGCCAACGAAACCGAAACCGAGGCAACCCCCGCCGAGAGTGCAGGCACTGCCGTAGACTCCGACGGCGAGACTGCGGCACCCGAGGCACCAGCCGCGGCCGGCGAGGAACCCGCCGCAGCCGGCGAGGAACTTACCGAGGCATCCGAGCCCACTGTGCCCGCCGTTCCGGCGGAACCCGCCGAGCCGGCGGAGACGGCCGAGCCTGTTGACCAAGCCGAAGCCACCGCCGCCCCGGTTCCGACGCCGGGTCCCGCGCCGGCCGCGCGTCCCGCACCGAGCCCGGCAGCATTTGCCGGCCGGCCGAAGGCCAAGCCGTCTGCGGCCGCACCGGCTCCGGCCCCGGCGGCCGTGTCCTCCGCAGCCTCACTGGCCGAAGCGGCCCGCTGGGGCCGTGTTGAAGGCGACGGCCACGTCTTCCTGACCGTTGACGGCACGGAATACCCCGTAGGCCAGTACCCGGGGGTCAGCGAGGACGAGGCCCTGGGCTACTTCGCCCGGAAGTTCGAGGACGTGGTGGCCCAGATCGTCCTGCTGGAACAGCGGGTGAGTTCCAAGGCGCCCACCGCGGACATGCAGAAGACCGTCACGCACCTGCGCGAGCAGCTCGCCGAGCGGAACATGGTGGGCGACATCCGCTCCGCCGAGGCCCGGCTGGACGCTCTGGTGACACAGATCGGCGAGCTGGAAAAGGCTGAGAAGGCCGAGCACGACGCTGTCCGCGCCGCTGAGCTTGCCGCCCGCGAGGCGATCGTGGCCGAGGCCGAGGAAATTGCCGGCCACGATCCCGCGCAGATCCAGTGGAAGACCTCCAGCGCGCGGATGAACGAACTCTTCGAGAGCTGGAAGACCGCCCAGAAGAGCGGCGTCCGGCTCGGCCGCAGCAATGAGGACGCACTGTGGAAGCGGTTCCGCGCCGCCCGCACGGTGTTTGACCGGCACCGCCGCGCGTACTTCTCCCAGCTGGACAGCAACAATTCGGCGGCCAAGGCCGCAAAGGAGAAGCTCATCACCGAGGCCGAGGCCCTTTCGTCCTCGACCGACTGGGGTTTTGCCGCCGGCGAATACCGCCGCCTGATGGATGAGTGGAAAGCCTCTCCCCGCGCCAGCCGCAAGGACGACGACGCGCTGTGGGCCCGCTTCCGCGCCGCACAGGACGTCTTCTTCACCAACCGCCAGGCAGCCAACGACGAGATCGACCAGGAATACGGTGCGAACCTGGTGGTAAAGGAAGCGCTCCTGGTGGAAGCCAACGAGCTCCTGCCGATCAAGGATCTCGCGGCAGCCAAGAAGGCACTGCAGTCCATCCGGGACCGCTGGGAAGAAGCCGGCAAGGTGCCGCGTGCCGACATGGGCCGCATCGAAGCCGGCCTGCGGAAGGTGGAGGACGCTGTCCGCCACGCCGAGGACGAAAACTGGAAGCGCTCCAACCCGGAGACGAAGGCGCGCACCAACAGCGCCCTCACCCAGCTCGAGGCCGCCATTGCCGGCCTCAAGGAAGATCTGGCCAAGGCGGAGAAGGCCGGCGACGAGCGCAAGATCAAGGCCGCCCGGGAAGCCCTAGAGGCACGCCAGGCCTGGCTGGAGCAGCTCGAGCGCTCAGCGAGCGAACTCTCCTAGGCACGCGGCACCTCCGTACGAAGTACACCAGCAGGTCAGTCCAGGCCCCGTTTCGGTTATCCACATGACCGGCACGGGGCCTGTTCTATGTCCGGGGAACCGGGAACGATGGCGGAATGGTAATCATGCCCCGCGCTCCCACCGCTCCGCCGGTTCCGGGCCGGCACGCCCTGGTGCCGGGACCTCCGGTGCCAGGGACTCCAAGTCCAGGTGCGGGGCCGGAACATTGCGAGCTCTACTCCCCCGGCGCGCTGTTCTCCTGGCCGGAGCTGCAGGCCATGGCCGCCGACGGCGTGCTGACGCAGCTGTATCAGCGCGGCTACCTGCCGCCCGGGTCCCACGCCAGTCCGCAGCTTCGCGCGCGGGCCGCGTCCCTGGTGGTGGCCCCGGCGATCCGGCAGCGGGTCGTGGCGGGCCGGATGACCGCGGCATGGATCTATGGGTGTGCCACGGAGCCGGACCGCCTGGCGCTGCTGGTTGACGCCAACCGGCGGATCTMCAGTCTGCGGTCCGTGCGCGGCTGCACCTTCCACGAAGTTCGCCTGGGGCCGTTCGACGTCGTGAGCATGGGAGGCCTGATGGTGTCCAGCCCGCTGCGCACGGCCGTGGACGTCGCGATGCACGTGGACGCGGAGCGGGCCGTGCCGGCCCTCAGGGCGCTGTTGGCTCGTCCCGGGCTGGGCGTCCGCCTGCGGCTGCTCAGGCTCGCCGTGGAGGCGAGTCCGCGCGTTCCGCATAAGCGGGCGGCCCTGGCGAAGCTCGCCGCCCTCACGGCAGAGCCGGCGGCGCCAGATTGATCCCGGGCAGTAAGCGGTGGACCGCGGCCTGAACTGCCGGGTCAGCTGCGGCGGCGGTTTCCGGTGGTGCGGTACACGTCGAAGACGCCGTCGATCCTGCGGACCGCGCTGAGCACGTGGCTGAGGTACTTCGGGTCGCCCATCTCGAAGGCAAACTTGGAGATTGCCACCCGGTCAGTGGACGTGTGCACGCTAGCCGCCAGGATGTTGACGTGGTTTTCCGAGAGCACCCGGGTGACGTCGGAGAGCAACGATTTGCGGTCCAGCGCCTCGACCTGGATTTCCACCAGGAACACGCTGGACTGTGTGGGGGCCCAGTCCACCTCCACGATCCTGTCCGGCTGGTCCATCAGGCCGCTCACGTTGGTGCAGTCGGTCCGGTGCACGGAGACCCCGGAGCCACGCGTGACGAAGCCCAGGATCGGATCCGGCGGGACCGGCGTGCAGCACCGGGCGAGCTTGACCCAGACGTCGTCCACGCCGCGGACAACGACGCCGGAATCGGAGAACCGGGCCTTGCTGACCTGGGTGGGGATGGAGACCTCGGTGAGGGCATCGTCCGGGTGCTCGTTCCCGCCCAGGCTCTCCACCAGGCGTTCCATCACGGACTGGGCGGAGGTGTGGCCGTCGCCCACGCCAGCGTAGAGCCCGGAGATGTCAGCGTATTTGAAGTCCTCGGCGATCGCCGCGAGGGCGTCGTGGGTCATGAGCCGCTGCAGCGGGAGGTTTTGCTTCCGCATCGCTTTGGTCAGCAGGTCCTTGCCGCGGTCAATCGCTTCCTCGCGGCGTTCCTTGCTGAACCATTGCCTGATCTTGTTCCGGGCCCGGGCACTCTTGACGAAGTGCTGCCAGTCCTGGCTGGGGCCGGCTCCTTCGGCCTTCGAGGTGAAGATCTCGACCCAGTCGCCGTGGTTCAGTTCGCTGTTGAGCGGAACGAGCTTGCCGTTGACGCGTGCGCCGATAGTCCGGTGGCCCACCTCGGTGTGCACGGCGTACGCGAAGTCGACGGGTGTGGACCCGGCGGGGAGGGCCATGACCTCGCCCTTGGGGGTGAAGACGAACACTTCCCGGGCGTTGATTTCAAAGCGGAGGGAGTCGAGGAATTCGCCGGGGTCCGACGTTTCCTGCTGCCAGTCCACGAGGGAACGCAGCCAGCCCATGTCGCCGTCGCGCGGGCTGCCGGGGCCGGCCGCCGTCCGGTTCGGCTGGTCCTTGTACTTCCAGTGCGCGGCGACGCCGTACTCGGCCCGGCGGTGCATCTCGTGGGTGCGGATCTGGATTTCGACCGGCTTGCCGCCGGGACCGATCACCGTGGTGTGCAGCGACTGGTACATGTTGAACTTGGGCATCGCGATGTAGTCCTTGAACCGCCCGGGCAGGGGGTTCCAGCGCGAGTGCATCGCGCCCAGGGCCGCGTAACAGTCCCGGACAGAATCGACCAGAACGCGCACGCCCATGAGGTCGTTGATGTCGTCGAAGTCTTTGTCGCGGACGATCATCTTCTGATAAATCGAGTAGTAGTGCTTTGGCCGCCCGGTGATCGTGGCCTTGATCTTCGCGGCCCTGAGGTCCTCGGTGATCTGGTTGCGGATGACCCCCAGGTTCTTTTCGCGTTCCGGGGTCCGGTCCCCCACCATACGCACGATTTCCTCGTACACCTTCGGATAGAGGGCAGCGAAGGACAGGTCCTCCAGCTCCCACTTGATCGTGTTCATGCCAAGCCGGTGGGCCAGCGGCGCGAAGATTTCCAGCGTTTCCCGGGCCTTGCGGGCCGAGGACTCAGCCGAGACAAAACGCCACGTGCGGGCATTGTGGAGCCGGTCGGCGAGTTTGATCATCAGGACGCGGATGTCCTTGGCCATGGCGACGACCATTTTGCGCACGGTCTCGGACTGGGCCGCCTCACCGAAGCTGACCTTGTCCAGCTTCGTGACGCCGTCCACCAGCATGGCCACTTCCGGACCGAACTCGGTCTTCAGGTCGGCGAGGGTGTAGGACGTGTCTTCGACGGTGTCATGCAGCAGGGCCGCGGCCAGCGTGGTGCCGCTGAGGCCGAGTTCGGCGAGGATGGTGGCCACTGCGACGGGGTGGGTGATGTACGGGTCGCCGCTCTTGCGCTTCTGGCCCCGGTGGCAGCGCTCGGCGACCACGAAGGCGCGCTGGATGAGATCGAAATCCTCTTTGGGGTTGTTGGCGCGCACAGTGCGCAGCAACGGCTCCAAAATCGGCGAGTAGGCCGGAGTACCACGGCCCGTCAGCCGGGCAAGGCGGGACCTCGTGCGCTCGCGCCGGCCGGGAAAAGTGGGCCGGGCACCGGAGTTGTCCACCGGCACGGGAACATCGGGGCGTCCGGGAACCACCAGGCCAGTCTGTGAACCCTGGCCTTGGCCCTTGTCCGCAGGTGCCTCCGGCACCGGCGTCGAACGTTCTTCCAATGGAGCACCTCTCGCGACCGGTTAATTATTCAAGTGTATTCCCGCAGCAGGATACTTCGATAACCGGCGGGGATACGGCGACGGGCCGGAGGCCGTCGAAAACGACGGTCTCCGGCCCATTTGTGGCCGCGTGGGACGGTTCAGGCGGTGGCGGGCGAAGCCGGCGACTCGGCTTTGGCTGCCGCGTCAACACGCCTCTGTTCCACCCGTTTGGCCTGCTTGACCAGGTCGGGTTCGCCCTGCCGCAGCGCGGCGTACAGCGGAGCCGCGATGAAGATCGTGGCGGCAGTACCCACCAGGATGCCCACGAACAGCGCCAGGGACAGGTCCCGCAGGGTTCCGGCACCGAGCAGCCCGGCACCGATGAAGAGGATCGCGCCGACCGGCAGGATAGCCACCACCATGGTGTTAATGGACCGGACCAGGGTCTGGTTGATGGCGAGGTTGACCTCTTCGGCGAAGGTCCGCCGGGTGGAGGCCTGCATGTCGGAGGTGTTCTCCCGGATCTTGTCGAACACCACCACGGTGTCGTACAGCGAGTAGCTGAGCACCGTGAGGAAGCCGATGATGGCCGACGGCGTCACTTCGAAGTCGCTGAGGCCGTAAACACCGGCGGTCACGAACATCGTGACGGCCATGCCGACAAGTGCCGAGAGCGACATCTTCCAGGTCCGGAAGTAGAGCGCCATCAGGACGGCGGCCAGGCCCACAAAGATTGCCAGGCCCATCAGCGCCTGCTTCGTGACGTCCGCACCCCAGGTGGGGCCGACGAAGGTCGAGGTAACTTCGTTATCCGTCACGCCGTAGGCCTTGGTGAGGCCTTCCTTGATCTGCAGCGTCTCGTCGTCGGAGAGCTTGTCCGTCTGGATGCGCATGGTGGTGCCGGCGACGTTAGCCACGCGCGGCACGGACCCCGCCACGACGTCCTTGACGGCCTTCTCGCCGAGGGAGGCCTCGGTGGTCTTGACGTTGGAGACCGTGAACTCGGAGCCGCCGCGGAACTCGATGCCGAGGTTGAACCCACCCTTGGCGACCGGGATCAGGATGGAGAGGGCGACGGCGATCCCGGCGATCAGGAACCACAGCTTCCTGTAGCCGACGAAGTCGTACGAGCGCTTGCCCGTGTACAGCTCATTGCCGAATGTTGAGAAGTTGACCATTTACTTGCCCTCCTTGGACGCGCTCTTGGAGGTACCGGCGAGCTGTGCCTGTTGTGCCTGATCCTGCTTTTCGGCGAGGCGGCGTTCTGCAATGGTCATCCGGCGTTCTGCCTCGGCGGCGGCGCCGGTGTTCTTCGCGCGCACCACTGCCACGGGCTTGTCCTCCGGGGTACGGACCCGGCCGGCACCGCGGTACAGCGGGACGGCGCCGAGGCGCTTCGGGTCCAGGCCCGAGAACCGGTGGCCTTCGCCGAAGAACTTGGTGCGGGCCAGCAGCTGCAGGGTGGGGTGGGTGAACATGAAGACGACAATGAGGTCGGCGATCGCGGTGAGGCCGAGGGTGAACGCGAAGCCGCGGACGTTGCCCACTGCCACGAAGAACAGCACGACGGCCGCGAGAAGGTTCACGGCCTTGGACGCGAGAATGGTGCGCTTGGCCCGCTTCCAGCCGTTTTCGACGGCCGAGACCAGGCCGCGGCCTTCGCGGAGCTCATCGCGGATGCGTTCGAAGTAGACGATGAACGAGTCGGCTGTCTGGCCGATGGCCACGATCAGGCCCGCGACGCCGGCGAGCGAAAGCCGGTAGTTTTCGGTCCAGCCGAGGATGGCGATGGCCAGGAACGTCAGCACCCCGGCGATCACGAGGGAGGCCACGGTCACGAGGCCAAGGGCCCGGTACTGGAACAGCGAGTAGACAAACACCAACAGGAGGCCGATCACGCCGGCGAGCATACCCATGCGAAGCTGCTCACCGCCGAGGGTTGCCGAGATCTGCTGTTCGCTCTGGATTTCGAAGCTGATCGGCAGGGCACCGAAACGGAGCTGGTCGGAGAGGGCCTTGGCCGACTCCTCGGTGAATCCACCGGTGATCTGCGGCCGGCCGTCGGTGATGACGGCGAGGGAGCGCGGGGCGGAGATGACCTGGTCGTCCAGGACGATCGCGAACTGGGATTTCGGATCCGAGCCGGTCTGGCCGCCGCCGGCGGCGTAGAACTGGTACAGGCGCTCGGTGATTTCCTTGAACTTGGTGGTGCCCGCGTCATCGAACTGGATGTTGACGGCCCATTCATTGGTCACGRCACCCTGTGCGCCGCGCTGCAGCTGGAAAGAGGAGGACTTGATGTTCGAGCCCTTCACCTCCACCGGACCGAGGATGTACTTGATGGCCGGCGAGTTGGCCGAGGCCGGCTCGCAGGTCACCAGCGGCTTGGTCGGGTCGGAGCGCTGCTGCTTGTCCTGGGAGGGGTTGTCGCAGTCGAGGGCCTCGAACTGCTTGTAGACCTCGGGGGTAATCCAGTTCTCGTCGCTGCTGTTGGCGGGCGCGGCTGTCGGCTTCGGCAGCTGGGCATCCGGGGTCCTGGAGGCGGCGGGGACTGCTGCGCCGGGGCCGGTCTGGATGACCGGGCGGAAGTTCATGTCGGCGGAAGCCTGGATCAGCGCACGGGTTTCCTTGGCAGGGGTTCCTGGGAGGCTGACGACGACGTTGCGGCCGGACTGCGTGCTAATTTCCGCTTCCGCGACGCCCGAGCCGTCCACGCGCTGGCGAATGATCGCCACGGCCTGGTTGAGCTGGTCTTCGGTGATACCCGAACCGCCCTCAACCTTGGGCGCCAGGATCATCTGGGTGCCACCTTCAAGGTCCAGTGCGAGCTTTGGAGCCCAGCCCGCCTGGCCGGCCATCGTGCCGCCCGCCAGTACAGCCGTCATGGCGGCGATGATTACGCCAAGCCAGACCAGCATCCTGATGGCTGAGTTTTTGGGGCCAGTTCGTGCCATTGTCGATCTTTCTATTATTTACGGCGGATCCGCCGGCGCGGGCTCTGGGCCCCGCCGACGGATACCCGCAACCGTTGCTTCGCGGGATAGCTCAGGTAGGCAGACTAGCTGTCTTTTTTGCCTTCATCGTTGAGGCGGCGCAGGGTTTCCTCGGGCGTTTCGGTGCGCGGCGCATCGTGGACGGGGGCGCTGGCGTCGGTCCCCTCAGCACCCAGCTTCTCGGTGGTCAGCGAGGACGCGTCGTCGGGAACGACCGTGGGCTCCTCGGCGGCGACAACCGGCTCCACAATTTTGGTGACGGCCTGGCGGTGCACGGTGGCGGTGTTCCCCGGGGAGAGCTCCAGCGTGACCTTGTTCTCGGCCTCATCGATGTCGATGATCCGGCCAAACAACCCGAAGCTCGTCATGACCTCGACGCCGGGGCCGAACTTCGACTGGAGCTGCGCCTGCTGCTGCTGCGTTTTCTTGTTGCGGCGGAACATCATGAAGACGAACACGCCAAGCATCACGAACAGGAGAATTGTCATTAGATCCAAGGGGAAAGTTCCGTTCTTTACTTGCATAGCTGTTTTTCAGCAACGTCCGTTTGTTCCTGACGGCGCGGGCAGGGGTCTGCGCAGCAAACTGGCAGCGAGACCGTCCCCCAGACCGCCGGCGGCTACCTGCTCTCCGCCCACGGAAACAAAACCCGGACGTGCCGAGCGTCATACCAGTCTAAAGGGAAAAGCTGAAAGAACGGTGCTAGCGGCTGTTTCGGATCCACTGAGGATCGGTTTCTTCGCCGGGATCCCCGCCGGACCCGCCGATCGGGCTCTCGCCCAGCTCGTCGGCCTGGAACAGTTCCAGCGGGTCCTGGCCGAAGGCACCGGCCGGAATGGCGAAGCCCAGGTGTGTCCATGCCGGCGCCAGGGCTATCCTGCCGCGCGGCGTCCGGCCCAGGAGTCCTTCACGCACCAGATAGGGCTCGGCGACCGTTTCCACGGTCTCCGTTTCCTCGCCGACGGCGATCGCGAGCGTGGACAGGCCTACCGGCCCGCCGCCGAACTTGGTGATGAGGGCCTCGAGAACGGCACGGTCCAGCCGGTCCAGGCCCCGCTTGTCCACCTCGTACATGTCCAGGGCCGCGGAGGCCGCCCGCGAGTCGATTTGCTCGATGCCATGCACGAGCGCCCAGTCCCGGACGCGGCGCAGGAGCCGGTTGGCGATGCGTGGCGTGCCCCGGGACCGGCCGGCAATCTCGCTGAACCCGGCGGAGTTGACCTTCAGGTCCAGCAGGCCGGCGGAGCGGCGCAGGACCAGTTCCAGCTCCTCAACGGAGTAAAACTCGAGGTGGCCGGTGAAACCGAACCGGTCCCGCAGCGGGCCGGGAAGGAGGCCGGCCCGCGTGGTGGCGCCGACCAGGGTGAAGGGCGGCAGCTCCAGCGGAATGGCCGTGGCGCCGGCGCCCTTGCCGACGACGATATCGACGCGGAAATCTTCCATCGCCATGTACAGCATTTCCTCGGCCGGCCGGGACATGCGGTGGATTTCATCCAGGAACAGGACCTCGCCCTCCGAGAGCGAGGACAGGATGGCCGCAAGGTCGCCCGCGTGCTGGATGGCCGGGCCGCTGCTGATCCGCAGCGGGACGTTCATTTCGGCGGCGATGATCATGGACAGCGTGGTCTTGCCCAGGCCGGGAGGGCCCGAGAGCAGCACGTGGTCCGCGCTGCGCCCACGCATGCGCGAGGCCTCCAACACGAGGGAGAGCTGCTTGCGGACCCGGTGCTGGCCCACGAAGTCGTGCAGGTTCTTGGGCCGCAGGGCGGCTTCGATGACCCGCTCCTCCGGTTCCTCTCCCCCGGCGACGATCGACGGCTCAGCCACGCGCGCCTACCCGGTTCCCGGCGCGGGCGCCGTCCTGGCCCAGCCAGCGCAGCGTCGCGCGGAGAATCTCCGCTACATTGCCGTTCGCCGCGAGGTCCGGGGAATCGGCCAGGGACTTGTCGATGCTGGCCGTGGCATCCTTTTCGGACCAGCCCAGGCTGGTCATCGCGGCCACCACCTGCGGCTTCCAGACGGATTCCGCGGACACGGCCGCGACAGGCGCGCCGGCGGTGCCGTGCGGCACAAGCTTGCCGGCGAGTTCGAGCACGATCCGGCCAGCCACCTTCGGTCCGATGCCGGGGACCTTCGTGAAGGCCTTGCCGTCGCCGGAGTGGGCGGCCACCCGGATGGCTTCGGGCTCGTGGACGGCCAGCACCGCCAGGGCGAGGCGGGGACCGACGCCGCTGACGCTGAGGAGCACATCAAACACCTCGCGTTCGTCATCGCTGGCGAAGCCGAACAGGGTCAGCGAGTCTTCCCGCACGATCAGGGACGTGAACAGCTTTCCCTCCTCACCCACCCGAAGGCCGCTGAGGGTCTGGGGTGTGGCGTTGACGCTCATGCCGGCGCCGTTGAGGTCGATCACGGCGGAGGACAGGCCAACATGCGCAACGGTTCCGCGAAGAAAACTGATCAAGGCCGGGCTCCTGGTCTAACTGGCGTCTACAACTGGGTGATGAAAGAACGTACAGCCGGGCACGCCGACTATCCGAACATATCTACGAATACCCTACCAAGCCCCGCTGCGTCACAGCCGGACATTCAGCGCGCACGGCGCGCTTTTGCCTCCGCGTCCGCCCACGCCCGCTGCGCCGGAGTGAGGGACTGGCTGCCCGGCCCAGTCGTCACTGCATCCTTGGTGGAAGTGCCGCCGCCGGACCGCCAAGCGTGGGTGATGGCCAACGCAAGGGCGTCGGCGGCGTCGGCCGGGCGCGGAGGCGCGTTCAGCCGGAGGATCTTGGTCACCAGCTTGGTGACCGCATCCTTGTTCGAGGTCCCGCTTCCCGTCACGGCTGCCTTGACCTCGGACGGGGTGTGCAGCGCCACCGGGATGCCACGGCGCGCGGCGGCCGCAATGACCACCCCGGAGGCCTGCGCCACCCCCATGACCGTGCTGACGTTGAGCTGGGAAAAGACCCGCTCCACGGCGAGCACCTGGGGTTCGTAGCGGTCCAGCCACTCGTCGATGGACGTGGCGATGACCAGCAGCCGCTGGTCCAGGCTCTCCTCGGGAGAGGTGCCCACAACGCCGAAGGCCACCAAAGTGGCCCGCCGGTTCCGCTCGACGTCGACAACGCCGATCCCGCAACGGGTGAGGCCCGGGTCAACCCCCAACACGCGCAGCGTCACGGTTGGGCCGTCAAGACCGGGCCCCAAAGTCACGTTTGGGTGAGCGGGTCACTCGGCTTCCAGTGCGGCCTGCACGTCGTCGCTGAGGTCGGCGTTGCTGTACACGTTCTGGACGTCGTCGAGCTCTTCCAGGGCGTCCACCAGCTTCATGAACTTCTTGGCGGCATCAAGGTCCAGCGGCACCTGCATGGACGGCACAAACTCGGCCTCGTCGGTGTCGTACTCAATTCCGGCTTCCGTGAGGGCATCGCGAATGGCCTGGAGGTCGGTCGGCTCGGAGTGGATCTCGAAGCTGTCGCCGTTGTCCTTGACTTCCTCGGCCCCGGCATCAAGCACGGCCATCAGGACGTCGTCCTCGGTCAGGCCGTTCTTCGGCAGCGAGACGACGCCCTTGCGGGAGAAGAGGTAGCTGACGGAGCCGGGATCGGCGATCGTGCCGCCGTTGCGGGAGATGGCGAGCCGGACCTCGGAGGCGGCACGGTTCTTGTTGTCCGTTAGGCACTCGATCAGCAGCGCGGAACCCTGCGGGCCGCGGCACTCGTACATGATTTCGGTGTAATCGACGACCTCGCCGGTGAGCCCGGCGCCGCGCTTGATGGCGCGGTCGATATTGTCAGCGGGCACCGACGTCTTTTTCGCCTTGGTGACGGCCAGTTCCAGGCTGGGGTTGCCGGAGAGGTCGGGGCCGCCCATGCGCGCGGCGACTTCGATGTTCTTGATCAGCTTGGCGAACGACTTGGCCCGGCGGCTGTCAAGGATGGCCTTCTTATGCTTGGTCGTCGCCCATTTGGAGTGGCCTGACATGCTTTACGCTTCTCCTCTGATCATTCGAATAAACAGTTCATGCACGCGCTTCTCCCCCGTCACTTCCGGGTGGAAGGAGGTGGCCAGCAGCTTGCCGGAACGCACTGCAACAATTCTAGCCGTCCCGTCCAGTACAGCGGCATGCGAGGCATGCTCCGGGTCCGCGGGTTCCGCCTGCGCCAGGACCTCCACCCCTGGACCCACGCGCTCCACCCATGGGCCTCGGATGAACACGGCATGGACGGGAGCCACGCCGGAGCCGGTGTCGCTGAACCCGAGCCCCCTGAAGTCCAGGTCCGTCTCGAAGGACTCGCGCTGCCGGCCGAAGGCGTTGCGGCGCACGGTGATGTCGAGTCCGCCGAACGTCTGCTGCGGGTTTCCGGCGAGGTCCTTCGCCGGGTCCGCGATCTCGTCCGCCAGCAGGATCATCCCGGCGCACGAGCCGTAGACGGGCAGGCCGGCCTGGATGCGTTCGCGCAGCGGACCCCGGAGCCCGAAGATCCGGGATAGCTTGTCGATCGTGGTCGATTCGCCGCCGGGGATGATGAGCCCGTCCAGGCCGTCGAGTTCGGCGGGACGCCGGATCCCGACGCCGGCGGCACCGGCGGCTTCCACGGCATGCAGATGCTCCCGGAAATCGCCCTGCAGCGCCAGGACGCCGATCCGGAGCCCCGTTCCCACGCGGGATTCAAGGGAAATAGAGGGGGTGGTCATCCCCACAGCATAATGCTCTGCGCGGCACGGTACGCATGGAAGACGCATGCAGCGGCCGCGGGCGTCCGGGTTCCATGCCGCTGCTGGGATATATTACAGAGCATGCTTTACTTCAGCGTTCCGCTCGGCAAGTTCGTCCGCCGGGTCTCCCGGCTCAGGGGCGGAGGCTCGGCCCTCCCCGGGCTTGTGGTCGAAAAAATCGACCCCGATTTCATGCGGCGGACGCTGTCCACGCTGCCGCTGGGGGTCGCCGTCGTCAGTGGCACGAACGGGAAGACCACCACCACAAAGATGGTCGTGGAACTGCTCGAGAGCCAGGGATTGAAAGTCTTCACCAACCGCACCGGCAGCAACTTCACCCGGGGCGTGGCCGCGGCCCTCCTGGGCGAGGTCGACTGGCGGGGCCGGCTCGATGCCGACGTCGCGGTCCTGGAACTGGATGAGGCGCATGCCGTCCACTTCGTCAACAAGGTCCCGCCGCGGTACAGCCTCCTGCTCAACGTCCTCCGCGACCAGCTGGACCGGTTCGGCGAGATCGACAAGACCGCCGAACTGCTCCAGCACATCGCGTCCAAGACCACCGGGACCGTGGTCCTGAACCGGGAAGACCCGCGCGTCGCCCGGATCGCCCAGACCCTGGACGAGCCGGAGGTGCTCTACTTCGGCCTCGACGATTCCCTGCTGAGCACCTTCCCCAACGACGACGACATGCGCGCCGCCCCGGGCAGCCCGGTGCCGGCCGCCCCCGCCCGGCCCGCCGCCGACGTCGTGTTGCGCCGCGTGGGCGCCGACGATGCCGATTTCGAGTATGACGGCGCGACGGTCACCACGGGGATGAAACTGCGCGGCGTCTACAACATCTTCAATGCCGCCGCCGCGCTGACCCTGGCCCGCGGCGTCTCCGGCGCCCGCGGCACCGGGACCGACCAGGCCGGCCTGCTCACGGCGCTGTCCAAGGTGGCGCCGGCGTTCGGCCGCGGCGAAAGCCTCGTGGTCGATGGCCTGCCGCTGGAACTGGTCCTGGTCAAGAACCCCAGCGGTTTCCGGCTCGGCCTCAAGTCGTTCCCCGCCGCCGGGTACGCCACGATGATCGCGATCAACGACAGCTACGCAGACGGCCGGGACATGTCCTGGCTGTGGGACGTCGAATTCGACACGCTCCGCGACAGCGGCGTGGACCAGCTCACGGGCTCGCGCGCGTATGACATGGCGCTGCGGCTGCAGTACGACGACGTCGCGATCGGCGCCGTCGACACGGAGATTGCGCCGGCACTGGCAGCCTTCATCCGCGGCGGCGAAGGCAAGCCGAAGAGGATCTTCTGCACCTACACGGCCATGCTGGCCATCCGCCGCGAGCTGTCCAAAATCACCACAGTGGAGGTGGTCTCATGACCCCCGGTTCCCCCGAAACCCCGCACGAGCTGTCCTTTGGGCACGAACTTCCGCCCGAAGATTCCGCGGCTCCCAGCAAGGGAACCATCCGGGTCCTGCAGCTCTACCCGCGGGACATGAACATTTACGGCGACTGGGGCAACGCCCTGGTCCTCGCGCAGCGCCTGCGCTGGCACGGCTACACGCCGGAACTGCTCGAGTACAACGTTGGTGACCCGTTCCCTGCGGACGTGGACCTGATCGTCGGTGGCGGCGGACAGGACAGCGGACAGCTCGTCATCCAGGACGACCTCCTCTCGCGCGAGTCCACCCTGAAGCAGATGGCCGACGACGGCACCCCGATGCTCGTGATCTGCGGGCTGTACCAGCTGTTCGGAAAATTCTTCAAGACCCGGCTCGGGTCCGTCCTTCCGGGCATCGGCATCCTGGACGTGGAAACCCACGGCACCGACGAGCGCCTGATCGGCAACGTCGCGGTCTCCTCCCCCGAATTCGGCAGCATCCTCGGCTACGAAAACCACAGCGGCCAGACCACTCTGGGACCGGGTGTCGAACCGCTCGGGACGACGGCCAAAGGCACCGGCAACAACAGCACGGATGGCCAGGAGGGAGCCCGCTACCGCAACATCGTGGCGAGCTACCTGCACGGCTCGCTGCTGCCCAAGAACCCGGCTCTCGCGGATTTCCTGATCCGGACCGCCGTCGAACGTAAATACGGCAGCTTCACCCCGGGCACGCCGGATGACTCCTACGCGGTGCTGGCGCGGGAACACGCCGCCCGCCGGCCACGCTGACTTAGGTGGCAGGCGCCGAGGGCGGCACGGTCCGGATTGGGCGCGACACCCCGGAGCGCGAGGACGTCCTGCAGCTCCTTGACGAACACCTCGCCGACATGTACG
Organism: Arthrobacter sp. P1_B4; assembly: GCF_056406555.1. Classification (NCBI taxonomy): domain Bacteria; kingdom Bacillati; phylum Actinomycetota; class Actinomycetes; order Micrococcales; family Micrococcaceae; genus Arthrobacter; species Arthrobacter sp. P1_B4. The sequence goes on along the minus strand of NZ_JBFTZW010000024.1, from coordinate 4,800 downwards.
CGACCTCCCCGCCGGAAAGCGTCCACGCCCTTGATCCCGCCGCGCTGGCCGGATCCGGCATCAGCTTCTGGACCGCCCGGCAGGACTCACGGCTCCTGGGCTGCGCGGCGCTGAAACACCTGGCTCCCGGCGACGCCGAGATCAAGTCGATGCGCACCGCGAATGCAGCCCGCGGGCGCGGCGTTGCGTCGGCGCTGCTCCGCCACCTCCTGGCCGAGGCCCGGCACAGCGGCTACGAACGCTTGTTCCTGGAGACGGGGAGCCAGGAGTTCTTCGTTCCCGCGCGGCGGCTGTACGAGCGGCACGGCTTCACGGACTGCCCGCCATTTGCCGGCTACGAAGCCGACCCCAACAGCGTCTTCATGTCCCTGCTCCTGGACGCCGGGTAGCTGCCGGGCAGCTTTCCATGGACCCCGCCTGCCCTTATCGGCTCCGGACGAAGGCCAGGACGTCGCGCGGCACCCGCCTGCTCGATCCTGCCCGGATATGGCCCCATCGCTCGTAGACGATCAGGGTGCAGTCTGGAATCAATTGCGCGGTCTCCTCCGCAACCGCCCTCGGGAAGAACGCGTCCCGGCCGCCGCAGAGCAGCAGGACGGGCGGACGAATGAGCGGCAGTACCGCCCGCGCATCGAATGCGAACTCGGCCCGCGCCTCCGTCAGGACGTCCGCGGCGGGGCATCCGGAGGGGTCCAGCACGCGGCGGCCGACGACAGGTCCCAGCAGTTCCCGCAGCCACCGGGTCCGCGGACCCGGTAAGAGGTACTCGGCCAGGACCGTCCCGGCGCGGCCTGGGTCTCCGGCAGCAACGGCGGCGGCCATCCGCTCGTCCACGTCCTTGCCCCACGCGCTCAGTTCGGCCGCCGTGACCACCATCGCGATGTGCCCGAAGGACTGGGGATGGCGGGCGGCCAGATACTGCCCGATCATCCCGCCGAATGACTCGGCCACCACCACCCCGACCCGGCCGCCGAACTCCTCGGCGATCAGCCGGGCGTAGTCGTCCGCCATGTCGGCGCTGGTGTGCGACGCCGGCATGTTCCGCCGGCGGGTGACAATCCAGATCGCGTACCCGGCCTCCTGATAGGCGGCAAACTCCCGCCGGAACAGTCCGCGCAGCACCCCCTGGGGCACGAAGCTCCCCGGTCCGCCCTGGACGAACAAGAGCGTCTTCGGGCCCCCGCCCCACGTCAGGTATTCCATCCCATTGCTGAACGTCCCGCTCCTGGATTCCCGATCCCGCCGGTTTGCCCGGGCCATGATGCCGCCGGCCTACGGTGTTATCTGCGTCGTCGGCTTCGGCGTCGGCAGCGGCTGCGGCTGCCGGAGAAGCTCCGCGAACTCCGCCGGCCGGGATGCCGGCCACCAGTGGCCGCTGTCCACCCGGATCACCGTGAGGTCATCCACCCAGGAATCCAGTCCGTCCACGAGGTCCGGCGACAGGAAGGAATCCCTCAGCGGCACCACCACCTGGACGGGCAGCGTCACGCGGCCGCCGGCCGGCCAGTTCACCGCCGAGAAGAAATTTGCGCGGTAAAGGGCCAGGCCGCGGATGGGATCATCGCCGACGTCGCGCTTGGCCGTCTGCCCATAGCGTTTCGTGAGGAAGAGGCGCCAGGCGGCCTCCGGCAACTTCGGCACAAGGAAGGCGGCGATGTACCAGCTGCGGGCCAATTGTCCGGCCAGCTGCGGCCACGCCCGGGGACGTGCATACCGGCTCCGCACCCAGCGTGCGAAGTGCCGCAGGTCCGGGCCCGAGATGGACGTGTACCGGCCGATCAGGACCGCGGCCCTGGGGTCCTGGACGGCGGCCCAGCCCTGGATTGAGCCCCAGTCATGGCCCACAAGATGGACATCCACGGCTCCGACGGCGGCCAGCACGGCAAACATGTCATCCACGAGCGTCTTCAGGGTGAAGTCCCCGGGGAGGCCCATGACGGCGGACGCGCCCGCGTTCCGGGTGTCGTAAGCGACCACGTGGTGGCTTCGGGCCAGATCACGGATGGCCGGCAGGAAGACCTGATGATCGTCCGGATAGCCGTGTACCAGCAGCAGCGTCGGCACTTCGGGTCCCGGCTCCCTGCCATACTCGAACACGGCAAGCTCGGCCCCGCTGGACGCGACGGTGCTCCGCCGTTCGTTGATCATCTCCATGCCGCCCAAGCTTAGGGCCCCGGGGTGAGAATAAGCTCATGGGCGCCCGCCGCCGCGGCGCCCATCGACTCCAGCACGGCCGTGGTGCGCCGGCGCGTGGCCGCGTCCGCCGCCGTTCCGGCGCAACGGCCCTGCGGCGCGTCGGCCGCCACCGAACACCAGCGGTAGGGTCCGCGGACCATCACCGACGGCGCCCAGGCCAGGTCCGAGGCGGCCCAGGACCCGGCCGCGTCCTGGCTGAACTGCACCCGGACCAACAGGCCCTCGTTGTTGACCACGAACGACGGCGAGAGCTCGGTGATGCCGTTGCCGAGCCCGTACACAATCCAGGTTCCCTTGTACTTCTCGATCGGCAGCACCGACACTCCCACCGGAGGGCGGAACAGCCAAGGACAGGCCCAAGCCTATCTGCATGAGGCGGCGAAACATCATCGATAGGCAATATGCCCAACCAGGGCGCAGCTTTAAAGCCTTCGGCGGCAGGATTGCTCCAAAAGCGACTGGCACGGATGGTCCGGCACCAGGTCACGGCCCGGGTGATTTTCGCTTGCCCGATCTGCGGGACAACTCTTGCAAAGAGCCCAAAAACTCCAGGCCCGCCGCCTTCGAGACTGCCCTAGTGCATTTTTCCGACGCCGGTATAGGCAAAGCCATGGGCTTCCACCTCCCGCGCGCGATAGACATTGCGCAGGTCGACGAGAACCGGGCTCTTCATGACGGATTTCAGGCGCTCGAGATCGAGTGCGCGAAATTCGTTCCATTCGGTGACGAGAACCGCGACATCGGCGCCTTCGGCGGCCTGATAGGGGCCGTCGGCGAATTCGATAGCCATCAGCTGCCGGGCGTTTTCCATGCCTTCCGGATCGTAGCCGGAAACGATCGCGCCGGCATCCTGCAGGGTCTGGACGACGGCGATCGCCGGGCTGTCGCGCATGTCGTCGGTGTTCGGCTTGAAGGTCAGCCCGAAGACGGCGACCTTCTTGCCGCGCACATCGCCGCCGGCAGCCGCGATCACCTTTCGGCCCATGGCGCGCTTGCGGGTATCGTTGACGGCGATGGTGGTTTCGATCAGTCGGACCGGGCTTTCATAATCCTGGGCGGTCTTGGCGAGCGCCAGCGTGTCCTTCGGGAAGCAGGAGCCGCCGTAGCCGGGGCCGGCATGCAGGAATTTCGAGCCGATGCGGCCGTCGAGACCGATGCCGCGTGAAACGTCCTGGACGTCGGCGCCGACGCGCTCGCAGAGATCGGCCATTTCGTTGATGAAGGTGATCTTCATCGCCAGGAAGGCATTGGCGGCATATTTGATCAGCTCGGAGGTCCGGCGGCTGGTGAAGAGGAGCGGCGACTGGTTGAGATAGAGCGGGCGATAGACTTCCGTCATCACTCCGCGGGCGCGTTCGTCGGAAAGGCCGACGACGATGCGGTCAGGGCGCTTGAAGTCCTCGATCGCAGCACCTTCGCGCAGGAATTCGGGGTTGGAGACGACGGCGAAATCCGCGTCCGGATTGGTTTCGCGGATGATCCGCTCCACCTCGTCGCCGGTGCCGACCGGAACGGTCGACTTGGTGACGATGACGGTGAAGCCGGTCAACGCCTCGGCGATTTCGCGTGCTGCGGCATGGACATAGCCGAGATCGGCATGGCCGTCGCCGCGGCGCGACGGCGTGCCGACCGCGATGAAGACGACATCCGCGTCGGCCACGGCGGGGCCGAGTTCCGTGGTGAAGGAAAGGCGACGGGATTTGACGTTCGATTCGACCAGCGCCTCGAGGCCCGGCTCGAAGATCGGGATGACGCCTTGTTTCAGCGCCTCGATCTTTTAGGCAGCCTTGTCGACGCAGATCACGTCATGTCCGAAATCCGCAAAGCAGGCACCCGACACGAGGCCGACATAACCCGATCCAACCATCACAATACGCATCAATGATCCTCATCTTTATCCGGCAATCTCACGCGCAGCGGTTTCCTAAGCGCATCCGAAAGGGAATGCAACGCGTCGGATTGGTTGCCTGCGGCGCTTTGGTCAGGCGTTACCCGAGCCGGCCTGAGTGGCCAACGTTACGGGGTAATGACAATAGGATTGCGGCTACGGCTTTCCAGGGCGCGATCCCCAGGCAATGAAATCGGGATTGGCGAAATCCATCATGTCCGCGCGGCCGGTCTTGCCATAGGTAAGCGGTGCCCCGTCGAGCGTGACCGTGCTGCCGCCAGCGGCACGGAGCACGGCGTCTCCGGCGGCCGTGTCCCATTCCATGGTTCGGCCGAAGCGGGGATAGAGATCGGCCACACCCTCCGCGAGCAGGCAGAATTTCAGCGAGGAACCAATGCTGCGGATATCGGCGGCGCCTGATTTTTCGAGGAAGGCCTCCGTCTCGGCGGAATTATGCGAGCGGCTCGCAACGCAGATCGGGCGGGCCTCGACGGGCCTTGCGACGACCGGCGCCCGGCTCGTCACCGCGAATTTGTCGTCGATCACAAGTTTTTCCGCCCGTCCACCGCCGCCGAGATAAGCGACCTTGAGGGCGGGCGCATAAACGACACCGAGGATCGGCATACCGTTCTCGATCAGGGCGATGTTGACCGTAAAATCCTCGCGATCGTTGATGAACTCCTTGGTGCCGTCGAGCGGATCGACCAGGATGAAGG
>NZ_JBFTZW010000023.1:0-44402 GCF_056406555.1 Arthrobacter sp. P1_B4 | reverse complement strand
CCCGAGATCCTCGGTGTACTGGGCTATGCGGCCGGAGTCAGAGGTGAAGACGTGGTCAAACAGCCGGGCAGCGGGCAGGAAGTCGTCATAGTGCGGCGGGTCCTCCTTGTTCCAGAAAACTGTGGGAATCCCCTGCTCCCGGCACCACTGGACCAGCGCGCGGAACTCGCTGCTGGGCCCGCTGGGGCCGGTCAGCTTTCCGCGCCACAGGCCGCCGTTTCCCGCCCAGGCCGACTCCACGAACAGGAGGTCGACGGCGTCGGATGCAAGATCGCTGCGCCAGGTGTGGGGGTGTACGGCGCTGGTGGTCCACTCATAGCCGAAGGCCAGGGCGGAAAAGTCGTCCAGGATCACCGCGGCCCGGACGTCGGGCCGGGACGGTTGGTGCTGTGGAAGGGCGGCCGGAATGAGCGAGAGCCGGCGTTTGCGCCCCCGCCCCGTCCAGGCCGCTTCCACGCCCTGCACGTTGCGGGGCGCGGCGAAGCCCTGTTCGGTCCGCTCGCGGGACCGCCAGGTCTTGTACTGCGCCACACCGCCCCTGCGCAGATGCCACAGGCCTTTCCGGACCTCCCGGAGACCCGGCATCAGCCTCGGCTCCGGCGTGAGGACCGCCCACGGACCTCGGTTGCCACAAGATTCGCTTTGGCGTCGTCGAGAATCTTGGCGGCTGAAATGTTGTTGCCTTTGGACAGGTGACGGGTGAAGTCCTGATAGGCCTTGATCGCGATTTCCGGCTCATCGTCCATGATGAGATCGCCCTTGTCGAGCCAAATCACGCGTGTGCACATTGCCTTGATCGTGTCCAGGCTGTGGCTGACCAGAAAGACGCAGCCGGCCTGCTCGCGGAGTTCGTCCATCCGCAATTTACTGCGGTCACCAAACTGGGCATCACCGGTATTGAGCGCCTCATCCACCAGGAGAATCTCGGGATCGACGCTCGCGGCGATGGCAAACCGGAGGCGGGACGCCATGCCCGACGAATAAGACTTCATCGGTAAGTGAATGGACTTCTCGAGTCCGGACAGTTCGACAATACTGTTGAACTTTTCGTCCACTTCGGCCCGGCTCATGCCCATGGCAAGGCACCCCAGGATGACATTCTGGTCCCCCGACAGGTCTTGGACCAAGGCTGCGTTGACGCCGAGCATGATCGGCGTGCTGGAGGCATAAACGGCCCCCGACGTCGGCTTGGATTGGCCGCTGATGATCTTCATCAGCGTGCTTTTTCCGGACCCGTTGCGGCCAATGATACCGACGGATTCGCCTCGCTCCACCACCAGGGAGAGCTCGTTCAGGGCCTGCACGGTCACCATGTGCGGCTTGTTGACGGCGCGGCGCAGGAACCGGGGCTTGGCGGTGTCAGCGTCAGTGTCCGAAGCAGCGCTTGAGGCGACGCGATAACGCATCCGCACGCTGTCCACGACCACGCATGGATGTCCCTCGATGAAGATTTCCCTTTCACCCGCGTCCATAGGATTCCTCCCCCTTCCAGAAGTAGACAAGCCCAACAGCCAGCGCTCCCAGGGCCCAGGCCGCAAGGATTGCCCACGACTGCCACTGGGGAACCCGGGCATAGAGGACGCAATCCCGGATTATGTCAATGACGTTGAACAAGGGATTGAGCTTGATGGCGGCGAGCATTTGGGGATGCGTGACAAAACGCTCGTAGGTGTAGAAGATCGCGGATCCGTACATCCACGCCCGCAGCGCGAAGGGCAGCAGGTGCGTGACGTCGTGAACGCGGGAGATAACCCGGGCAAGGATGAGCCCCACTCCGAGGTTGAATAGCGACTGCAGGAGTATGGCCGGTACCACCAGTACCCACAGCCAGGTGATGTTCTCGGCTGGAGGCAGCACCACCACGATCAGGAGCATGGCGAGCATGAGGGGCACAGCCGAAAGCAGTTCGCGCACGTTGGCGCCGATGGGGAGTGCGGCGCGCGGGAAGTTAAATGCCTGAACAATCGACTTGTTGCTCCGGATCGAGCGTGCGCCGGAGGTGATGGCACCGGAACTGAACTGGAACACGAAGATTCCCACCACCAGGTAGCCCACGTAGTTCTCAACACCGCGGCTGGTCTTCAGCAACAATCCGAAAATCAGAAAGTAGGTCAGGCCGTTGAAAATGGGGTTCAGGAGCAGCCATGCGCTGCCCAGTCGATCTCGCCGCGTTCCGCTTTGCACCCGGGCGCGGGCGTCGTAAAAAATGAACTGCCGGAAGTCCCAGAGCTGAACAAGATAGTCCAGGAAGTTGGGCCGCGAACCGACACGGGTCAGCCGCCGCATGTCCACGGAGAGAGGCTGAACAGCCACCGGCTCCGGGTCTATTGCACTATCTGCGGACACTACTCGATCTCCTCATGTTCATGGTGCAGCCCAGCGTAACGCGCGGCCAGCGCCTCGGCGTTGGCCGCCCAGGTCCTCTCGGCCAGGACTGCGGCCCGGCCAGCGCGCCCCATCGACGCCCGTCGGCTCGCGTCGAGCAACAGCGCCGAGATCGTGCGCGCAAGCTCGACCGGTGACGCGGCAGGGACCAGAAGCCCGTTGCCGCCGTCGTCTATTATCTCCCGAAGTGCGGGCAGGTCGCTTCCAACCACCGGCCGTGCACTCGCCAGCGCCTCGACCGGCTTGAGCGGGGTCACGGCACGGGTCACGTCCAGGTCCTTGCGCGGCACCACGAACACGTCCAGGGCCTGATGATAAAGCGGGGTCTGATCCCGGGGCACCCTGCCCGTGAAGATCGCCCGCTCGGCCAGGCCGAGGCCCCGGACTTGCTCCCGCAACGCGGGACCGGCCACGCCGTCCCCAACAATCAGCAGGCGCAGCTGCGGAAATTCCGGCGCCAGGAGCGCGAACGCGCGGACCAGGTCATCCAGGCCTTCATACGCGACCAGGCTGCTGACCGTGCCGATGTAGAGTCCGTCCCCGGGCAGGCCGAGTTCGCGGCGCGCTTCTGCGGCGCCCCCGGGCTGGTCGAGGAACGCCCCGCCCACGGCATTGGGAGCGATGACGATCTTCCCGCCCGGAATGCCCGCGGCCACAATATTGGCTTTCATGGCATGGCCCAGCGTCACCACCAAATCGGCGTCGCGCATGACTTCGGTTTCCCGGGCCTGGAATTGCGCGTACTTTTCGCTGTCCCGTGCCGCAGGTCCCCGCGTGGCGGCCCACGTGTCTGCCAGTTGGCCGCGGACCTCGTACACCCACGGGATGCCCAGGGCCTCGGCCACGGCCCGGACCACCAATCCATTGACGAAGTGTGTGGTGGTGTGCAGGACGGTCGGCCTGAATTGCAGGGCCACCCGCAGTAATTCCTCAGCCTGTTGCTGCAGACGCGCGTCCATGGTGAGGGCCAGCCGCGACGGGAGGAGACGCCGGTAACGGACGCCATCCACGACGTCGGTGGCCCGCGCCAGGAATTTGCCGACCTGCACGGGGTACCCGAGCCTCGTGACCGCCAGGACGCCCCAGCCCGCTTCCCGCTGGGCCACCATGATGGAGTGGGATCTCTGGGCGTAGCCGCTGGCAGTGTGCGGCAGTGAATTCGTGAGCAAATGCAGGACCCGGCCCGGAACCGGTTCGAAATCCTGCCGACGGAGCACCGGGGCTGCGCCGGCGTAGACCGCCGCCTCACCGGCGAGGCGTGCCTGCTGCCGCCGTCCTGCAGCGCCGGAGCCGTCGAGGGCCTTGACGGCCCCGCTGAGGTCCCCGTCATGCCACAATCTGCGGGCCCGCGCAGACTTCAGGCCGCGAGCATTTCCTGCCTTGGCCAATAAGTCGTCCGATATCTCCAGCAGGCCGGCGGACAGGGCAATGTCCGCAAGGCGCCGGGCCGGTTCCCCCTGGGTGGGGCCATCCGCGGCCAGTTCGAGGCGGCGCTTGGCATCGGCGTCGTTTCCGTTGCTGAGCGCGGCGAGGATGACGGGAACCGCCACCGAGTTCCTCGGAAAGGCGGCGGTCACAACCCGGCCGAAAGGGCGCACGACGGCGGGCAGACGGCGGGCAGCTTGCAGGTACAGGAGTACCGGGTCATCAACCAGGTGTTGGCTGATGACACTCGCGGCCAGCCGGGCATTCTTGAGGAGCTGGATCATTTGCTGGGAACGTCCGCCAGAAGCTCAGAGATGAGTTGCATGTAGCGGCCGGCGAGGTGTCCATATTCTGCGTTGGATTTAACCCACTGACGGCTGTCCCCGTTGCGGACCAGCCTGCTTCGGTCGGCTGCGAGCTCGCGCCACAGATCCGCCACAGCTTCCGGAGAGCTGGCAACAATGTCCCCGGCTTCCGCGTCCATGACAATGCGGGCCGCTTCGCCGCGCACCACAGCAGTGATGTGGCGGCCGATGGCCAGAACTTCGTAGGTCTTGGATGGAACGGTGGTGTCGAAGGACTTCCAGTCGTCTCGAAGGGACACCAGGCAGGTGTCGGCCGACGCATAGCGCTCGAGCATGGCGTCCCCGGTCAGGGGTGCGTGAAACGTGACCGGGGCCTTCAGCTCCCGCGCCAGCTTCTCCAGCGCCGGCCGCTGAGTCCCGTGGCCCACCAAGTGCAGGTGCATGGAGTCGCCCACGAGGGCGCTTGCCCTGATGGCCACGTCCAGCCGCTGGCTCTCGCCGTGGTTCCCCAGGTACAAAGCTTCAAAGACGTCGCGGTCGAGTTCCGGCGGTCCCATGACGGGGATGGAGTCCAGGTGCACGCCGTTGCTGACGGTCGCTACGTTGCGGATGCCGCGCGCCCGAAGCGTCGCGGCGAATCCCTCGGTCACGGTGACCACGAGGTCGGCGCGGTGCTGGACAAAATCCACAACGCGCTCAACGACGCCTTTCACGCTGCCCTGGACCAGCCGGGCGTCGCGGGCCAGGTCGGGCCACGCGTCCCGCATTTCCACGATCAGGGGCACGCCGCGGGCCTTGGCCAGAATGTAGCCGGCTGCCAGGGAGGGCAGCCCCGGCGCCGTGACAATGACGACGTCGGGCTTGCGGACCATGAAACCGGCCGGAATCGACAGTGCCGCGGAAAAGCACTGGTCCAGCAAACGTGCAGCCCGGGAGTTGCCGTGGCGGAGGTAGGGGACGCGGAGTATCTTCTCGGTAAACTGCCCTTTTTGCGGCTGGAAAGGCCTCCCGGCCATCTTGCGCGGCAGCGCCCGCCGGCCGAAAGGATAGTGCGCTACGGGTGTCACGACGTCGACGTCCCAGCCGGATGCGGAAAACTCCTTGATCATGGCGGTCCAGCGGCGCTGGGGAGGGCTCTGTTCCGGCCAGTAGGAGTGGGTCAGCAGCGTTATCCGAAGGCCCTCGGCCTGCGTCCCTTGTGGTGTGCGGTCAACGAAGTCGTGGCGCATGTCTAGAGTGTTACTTTCCCGCCTTGGCGGGGACGGACCATGGTCTTCCCGCCGAGGAAACGGAAGTAGGCCAAACCCGCGCCGAGCAGGATCAGGACTGTGATCAGCTGAATCCCCAGCGGGCTGCCGGTGGCTACCGCAACGGCGGCCTTGACTTCAGACTTCACCATGACGGGGGGCTCGCTGGGGGTGGCGATCACCGCAGGGGCCGTCGACGGCGCTGATGTCGGCGAAGGTGTGGGCGTCGGTGTTGCCGACGCTTCGGCGGGGGCCTCTTCCACTGGCGCGGGGTTGGCAGCGGGCGGCGCGAGGGCCGGCGCCAGCGCCGGCGGTGCGGTTACTCCGGGAACCGGCGCGGGACTTGCGGCGGTGGGCACGGTGACGGGGGCAGGAGCGGGAGCGGGTGCGGGCGCGGGTGCCGGGGCGGGTACCGCGGGGACGGGAGCGGGCGCGGGGACTGGCACGGGTACGGGAGCCGGCTCGGGCGCGGGGTCAGCAGGCTGCTCCGGGGCAGGCACGGGTTCAGGAACAGGATCGGGAGCCGGAGCAGGAGGCGGCTCGGCCGGCGATACTACTGGTGGGACCGGAAGACCCAGATCATCAGCGTGGGCAGGAACAGCCGTTCCCGCGATGGAGAGGGCCAGGAGCAGCGCTCCCAGCCCGACGCGTGCTGACTTCAGTTTTTGGCTGCGCGACGTCATCGACAGGCCCTCCCCCMGGTGCGAGATTGAATCAAGTTTGTGCGGTCGTGGCCATCACTAACGTCGTTGTCGGCAAAACCCCAGCGGTGCACGGTCCCCCCAGTCTACTTGACGGCAAGACAAGCTGTTCACCTCAGTGCCACCGGGCCATGATATAGGGCAGTCCGGGCCGTGACCATAGCGCCACGCGGACCGGGATAAGCTGGATCAATGCTCCCTCTCAGCCGTCCGGTTTCCGCGCGCCTGTCCTTGACTGTGGCGGCCGCCGCAGCCGGCCTGGCCTTGACCTCATGTTCCCCGGTTGTCGACGTCACGCCCGCCAAGGATGCCGCGAACGCGGCGTGCGCGCCAATGATGCTTGCCCTGCCGGACGCGATCGGCGATGCCAAGCTGCGGAAGACCAATGCCCAGGCCACGGCGGCCTGGGGCGATCCGTCCCAAGTGATTCTGCGCTGCGGCGTCAACGTTCCCGGCCCCACGACGGACCGCTGCGTCAGCGTCAACGACGTCGACTGGGTCATCAAGGAAGGCGACCCCGTGTGGACGCTGACCACGTTCGGCCGCGAACCGGCCACGGAAATCCTGATGGACCCGGACAAGATCAGTTCGGCCACCGTGCTGGCGGACCTCTCCGCCGCCGCGCTGAAGATCCCGGCAACCCGGAAATGTGTGGGTCAAGAGGACCTGCAGAACCTCCCCACCAGCAAGTAGAACCGGGCAGGCGCGTCCGCGCCCGCCCCGTTCTAGCGCAGGCCGGTCTTGCGGTTCAGGGCCAGGTGGATCAGCTCGTCAATCAGGTCGGCGTAGCCCAACCCTGAGGCCTTCCACATCTGCGGGTACATGCTCTTGGGCGTAAACCCGGGCATGGTGTTGATCTCGTTGATGATCAGTTCGCCATCAGGGGTGTAGAAGAAGTCAACCCGGCTCAGTCCCTCGCCGCCGACGGCGTCAAAGGCGAGCGCAGCCAGTTCCCGGACACGGGTGATCGCTTCTTCGGGGAGGTCGGCCGGGCAGCTGAGGGCCGCGGCGTCGTCCACATATTTGGCGTTGAAGTCATAGAATTCATGGCCGCCGCCCGCGACCGAGATCTCGCCCGGCATGGACGTCCGGGGAGCATCGGTCCCCCGGCCCTCCAGCACGGCACATTCGATCTCGCGGCCCGTGATGCCGGCCTCGATGACCAGCTTGGGGTCGTGCTCGCGGGCGATCTCTATGGCGGCGTCGAGGCCCTCGAGGGAGTCCACCTTGGAGATGCCCATGGAAGACCCTGCCCGGGCCGGCTTGACGAATACCGGGAAGCCGAGCTGGTCCACGCGCTTGCGGACGGTCTCGGGATCGTTGCGCCACTGCCGGTCAGTCACGGCGATGTAGGGTCCCACGTGGAGCCCGGCCGATTCAAAGACAACCTTCATGAAGTGCTTGTCCATGCCGACGGCGGACGCGAGCACTCCCGCGCCCACGTAGCGGGTGTCGGACAGTTCCAGGAGGCCCTGGATGGTTCCGTCTTCGCCGAAGGGCCCGTGCAGCAGCGGGAAGACGACGTCGACGGCGCCCAGCTCCTGCGGGACGGTGTTCGGGGCTGCGACGATCAGCTGGTGCTCGCCGCCGATCTCGGCCAGGGTGACGGTCTGCGCCGAGGGGGCCACCTCGGGCAGCGACGAGGCAGAGAGCGACCACTCGTCGGTTCCGCCGGACGCCAAAACCCACTGGCCGGTCTTGGCGATCCCGATAGGGATCACGTCGTATTTGTCCTTGTCGATGGCTCCCAGGACGCCGGCGGCTGTCACGCAGCTGACGGCGTGCTCGCTGGAGCGGCCGCCGAACAGCACCGCCACGCGGGGTTTGGACTGGACCGGACGGTCTTTTGTGGTCATGTTCCCTGACACTCTCAGTGGTCGCCTTCGGCTTTCAGGTCCCGGGACAGCAGCAGCGGACCCAGTTCATCGACGGACAGTTTTCCGGCAAGGACCGCGACGACGGCGGCCGTGATCGGCATGTCGACGCCGAGCTTTCCGGCGAGTTCGTTGACAGCCTGGCTGGACTTGATGCCTTCAGCCGTCTGCTTCATTTCGGCGGTGACCTGGTCAAGGGTCAGCCCCTTGCCGAGCAGCCTGCCGGCCGTGTGGTTTCGGGACAGGGGCGAGGAGCAGGTCGCCACGAGATCGCCCAGGCCTGCGAGCCCCGCCATGGTCCGGGCTTCGCCGCCCAGGGCGAGGGTCAGCCGTGAGGTTTCGGCCAAGCCGCGCGTGATGACGGAGGCCTTGGTGTTGTCCCCCATCTTCTTTCCTTCGCAGATTCCCACGGCCAGTGCGATCACGTTCTTAACGATGCCGCCGATTTCGACGCCGATCACGTCGCTTGTGGTGTAGGGGCGGAAGTAAGGGGCAGTGCAGCTGCGGGCGATCCAGCCTGCCGTGATCGGGTCCGTGCAGGCTACCACCGAGGCTGTTGGCTCCTCCCGTGCGATCTCCATGGCCAGGTTGGGGCCGGAAACCACGGCGACCCGGTCGGCAGGCAGGTCCAGCTCCGCACTGATGACCTCGCTCATGCGCGCATCAGTGTGGAGCTCGAGGCCCTTCATGAGGGACACCACGACGGCGCCGGGCGCCAGATGTTCTTTCCAGGCCTGCAGTTGCGGCCGCAAGGTTTGTGCCGGCACGGCCAGGATGACCAGCTCCGCGCCCGAGAGGACCTCGGAAACATCTTTCGATGCAGTGATGCTGGACGGCAGCGTGATGCCGTTCAGGTACTGCTCATTGCGGTGCAGGGTGTTGATCTGGTCCACGATTTCGGGGCGCCGTCCCCAGAGGCGGATGTCTCGTTCGACCCCGGAGGCCGTGGCGGCGTCAGCAACAACCTTGGCGAAGGTTGTACCCCAGGAACCTGCCCCCAGAACGGCCACTGTGGTGGCGGATGCTGCTCGTTCAAAGTTAACCGTCATCCGGTGCTGTCCCCAATGTTCTCGTTCGATGCGCCACCCTCTTGGATGGCTTTATCTTCGGCGCCGCCCCGTTCGACGAAACGGCCCTGTGTGGACTGGTTGTGCGCCGCCGGGTTCCACCGTTGCGCAGGCGGTTGCTCTCCACGCAGTCCTGCCAGGAGGCCGGTGATGGCGTCCATGATGGCATTCGTGGCTGCGTCGAGCGTCGCCTTGTCCAGCGGGTGGCCCTCAAACGCGCTCAGGTCCACGGGATCCCCGACCACCAGGCGGGAGGTCTTGCGGGGGAAAATGTAGAAACGTTTCGCATACCGCGGGAAGACCTCTTGGGCACCCCAATGGGCGATGGGCACGACGGGAATGCCGCTCTCCAGTGCCATCCGCGCGGCACCGGTGTGCCCTTTCATCGGCCAGAGTGCCGGGTCCCGGGTCAGGGTTCCCTCTGGGTAGATGATGATCGCCCCGCCTTCGTTCACGATCTCTTTGGCGAGTTGCAGCGAACGGTTCGCCCCCGTCGTCGAACGTTCCACCGGGATCTGCTTGGTGGACCGCAGGACGGCGCCAAGGACCGGCACCTTGAAAAGGCCGGCCTTGGCGAGGAAATGCGGCATCCGTTTCTGGTTGTAGAGCATGTGCCCCACCACCAGCGGGTCGATTTCCGTGCAGTGGTTGGGCGCGGCGATGAAGCCCCCGGCGGGGAGCTTTTCGAGGCCTTCCCACTTCTTTCCCATGAGGAGGTTCATCACGGGCCGGATGATCCCGGCGACTGTCACGAACGTGGCGTGGCTCTTGGCCGATTCCTTCACGGGACCCCCGCTACTTGGCCGAGGTGATGTCGAAATCGGCGCCGAGGCCCGCGAGCTTCTCGGTAAAGCGCTCGTAGCCGCGGTTGATGATGTCGATGCCCGTGACACGGGAGGTGCCAGTGGCGGCCAGGGCGGCAATGAGGTGGCTGAATCCGCCGCGCAGGTCCGGGACGTCGATGTCGGTGCCCTTGAGCTGCGCCGGACCGGAGATGACGGCGGAGTGCAGGAAGTTGCGCTGGCCGAAGCGGCACGGCACGCTGCCGAGGCACTCGCGGTGGACCTGGATATTGGCGCCCATGCGGATCAATGCATCGGTGAAGCCGAACCGGTTCTCGTACACGGTCTCGTGGACAATCGAAACGCCCTCGGCCTGGGTCAGGGCGACGATGAGCGGCTGCTGCCAGTCCGTCATGAATCCGGGGTGCACGTCTGTTTCGAGGACCAGGGGGTTGAGCTTGCCGCCGCGGTGGTAGAAGCGGATGCCGTCGTCGCCGATGTCCATGCCGCCGCCGACCTTGCGGTACGTGTTCAGGAAGGTCATCATGTCGCGCTGGGTGGCGCCTTCGACAAAGATGTCGCCGCGGGTGACCAAAGCCGCGGAAGCCCAGGAGGCGGACTCGTTACGGTCCGAGAGGGCGCGGTGGTTGTAGCCGCCGAGATCCCTGACGCCTTCGATGCGGATGGTGCGGTCAGTCTGGACGCTGATGATGGCACCCATCTTCTGCAGCACCGCGATGAGGTCCACGATTTCCGGTTCGGTGGCCGCCCCGGAGAGTTCGGTGATGCCTTCTGCGCGCGTGGCGCTCAGCAGGACCTGCTCAGTGGCGCCCACGGACGGGTAGGGCAGCGCAATCTTGGCGCCCTTGAGCCCGTTGGGCGCGGAGATGTGGATGCCGCCGGGGCGCTTTTCCACGACGGCGCCGAACTGGCGCAGGACATTGAGGTGGTAATCGATCGGACGGTCGCCGATCTTGCAGCCACCCAGGTCCGGGATAAAGGCCTCGCCGATGGCGTGGATCAGCGGCCCGCACAGCAGGATCGGAATGCGCGAATCGCCGGCGTGGGCGTCGATGGCCGTACTGGACGCGGTCTTGGCGCCCTTCGGGTCAAGCGTCAGATCGCCGGTCACGGGATCCTTGTCGACCCTGACGCCGTGGAGCTGAAGCAGGCTCGTAACAACCTCAACGTCCTTGATTTCAGGGACGTTGCGCAACACCGATGGCTCGTTGCCCAAAAGGGCAGCAACCATGGCCTTGGGGACAAGATTCTTGGCCCCGCGAACGGTGACGCGGCCAGTTAGCGGGACGCCTCCGCGGATTGTCAGAACACTACTCATATACCGGTTTCCTCACGACTACTCGCCCCCAAATCCTTACAAAGGCTCCAGCTAAGCATAGGAGCATCCGTTACCGATCTGAAATACGGAGCGGTTCCAGGGGCCCCGTGTTGGCCCTTTCGGCACGGATGCGGCGGCGCGTTCGGGCCTGCGGACGTTGCATCGGGTGGGCGCTGAGGGTTTGCCGGGTGGGATCGAAGACCGGACCGACTCCTGAGAAAAGGAGAACCCTTCGAATACGATCGTGTGATGCCTCGCCTTATCGCTCCGGACGTCCGTTATCACTCCTCCTGGTTGGAAGGATCCGCCGAATTTGACGGTGCGCACCGGGACGGCGCGGGTGCGGAGGACTGGCCACTGGAAGAACTCGAAGATGACCAGTCGTTCCGCCGCTTCGTCGATGCCCTCGTCAACGATGCCAGGCCGGAGAGCCCGAGGAAACCAGGGTACGTGCCCTGCACGTACCTGTGGATCGTGGACGGTGACACCTTCCTTGGCTCACTGGCCATCCGGCACGAGCTGAACGATTTCCTCCTCAACCAGGGTGGGCACATCGGCTACAGCGTGAGGCCCTCCGCCCGGCGCCGCGGCCACGCAGCTGCCGCCTTGGCCAACGCCCTGCCAATTGCCCGGGAGCTGGGCATCGCCCGGATTCTCCTCACCTGCGATGAAGATAACGCCGGTTCAAGGGCCACAATCGAAAAGAACGGTGGCGTCTACGAAGACAGCCGCAACGGCAAACGCCGCTACTGGTTCGTGCCCGACTAACCGGAAGCTCAAGTAGCCGGAAGCTCAAGTAGAAGGAACGGATCCCGGCGCCCGCGGCCTTGGTACACACGAGTTCTACGAGCACCCAGTGACGGTCCAGCTCAGTCCCAGGCACCGTTCGGCGGTCTGCTCAGGGGTCGGATTTGCGCGTAGATTGTTCACATCCGCTGAGGGCCCGCATATCAGCGAAACGACGTGGACAAGGATCCGGATGGGCCGGCCGTACCGCATTGACACTCACCAGCACATCGTTCCGCACGGGTATGCGCGCTGGATGCTTGAAAAGGGCATCCGCCCCGGCGGCATTGGCCTGCCGCCGTGGTCCGAGCGCTCAGCGTTGAAGTTCATGGACAGGCACGACGTGCAGACCGGCATCTTGTCCCTGTCCACTCCCGGCGTGTACTTCGGGGACGCTGCGGAGGCACGGCGGCGGGCGCGGGAGATCAACGAATACAGTGCAGAGGTGGTCGCTGCCCGGCCTGAGCGGTTCGGGTTCTTCGCGACGCTCACGCTGCCGGACGTGCAAGGCGCCCTGGCGGAGGCCGAGTACACCCTGGACACCCTGCTCGCGGACGGGATCGTATTGCTGGCCAACAACGCCGGCCGCTATCTGGGCGATCCTGGCTTTGAGCCTTTGCTGGAGTTCCTGCACCACCGCCGGGCCGTAGTGTTCATCCACCCCGCTGAACTGCCCGGTCCGGCGGTGCCGGGCATACCCGCCTTTGCCGCAGATTTCATGCTCGACACGACCCGCACCGCTATCAGCCTGATCCTGTCCGGTGCGATGGAAAAGTTCTCGGGAATCAGGTTCATCCTGGCCCACGCGGGCGGCTTCGTGCCTTACATCGCCTACAGGATCCTGCTGACGATGCTCAACGATAAGGACCTGGCCCTCAGTGCACTGGCGGCGCTGGGAGATAAGAAGCAGTCCATCTTGCGGCGGTTTTATTACGACGTGGCCCTATCCGCCAGCCCGGCGGCCCTGCCCAGCCTGCTCGAGGTAGCTGACCCGGGCCGCATCACATACGGAACTGACTTCCCGTTCGCACCCTCTGCGGCGATCGACGTCCTGAATATGGAGTATGAGAATTATCCGCTGGACCCATCCGTGCGCGCGGCGATAGACCGCGGCAATGCCGAGGCGCTTTTTCCCCGGCTGAGGCCTGAGCAGACTTAGTTCATATTGGGCGCGTTGCGCGCCCTGGCAGGCTGGGTCCGGTGGAGGACGGTTGAGTCTTTGGAGCGGGCACGTACGGTCCGGAGGAAAGAACCTGATTGTCAGAGGTCCCTGAAACACTGAATTCATGGACGGCAATCACGGGCCCGAAGTGGCTCCGGCAGGACACGGCGACACCGGCTTCGGCCATGCCGCGGGCGATGCCGCCGCCATTCCGGGCACCGCGGAGGCAGCCGTCGCGGACGTGGCGGGCCGGCTGGCCGCCGGACCGCTGGGCTTAGGCTGTCCGCCCACGGACAGTGCCGGGATCATTGACCGGATCCGGGAACTGGAAGACTGGAAGTCCGCCGCGTCCGCGGAACAGGCCCGGCTCGCAGTGGCCTTCGACCTGCTCCAACGCCGCGAACAAGCCCGGCTCGGGGTCCCGGCCGAGAAGCTCGGCGCCGGTGTCGGCGCGCAGATTGCCCTGGCCCGGCGCGAATCACCCGCCAGGGGCGGCCGGCTACTCGGCCTGGCCAAAGCCCTGATCACCGAGATGCCGCACACCCTCACCGCCCTGGAAACCGGTCAGCTCAACGAATGGCGCGCCACCCTCCTCGTGCGTGAAACCGCCTGCCTGCGCGCCGCGGACCGGGCCGCCGTCGACGCCGAACTCGCCGCCGACGCCGGGACGTTCGCCGGGGCCGGTGACCGGTCCCTGGTCGCCGCGGCCCGGGCCGCCGCCTACAAGGCCCTCACCGGGCACGCCCACACCCTCCGCGCCGCCGGGGACCCGAGGGCCGCGGGCAGCTCATGGCCGATGCCCTGGTCGAACGCACCACCGGCATTCCCGGCGGGATCAGCGGCGTCGAAATCCAGCTCGTCATCACCGACCGCGCCCTCTTCCATGCCGGCGCCGAACCCGCCCGGCTCCCCGGCTACGGCACCGTCCCCGCCGGCTGGACCGCCCACTCCGCACCCGGCCCCCGCCACACGCTCGAACTCACCAACCCCACCGACCACAGCTACCAGTCCACCGCACCACCCCTGCCGGGGTCACTGCTTCGCCCACCAGCCACAGACCAGCCAGGCTCCGAGCCGGGTTCCCGCCAGCTTCACCTGATCCGGGTTCGGGCGAAGGCTCTCAAGAGCCGCAAACGCGCTGCCGTTGCGGCGGCCTAAGCGCGATGAGGGCCGGACAAGACGCGAGCACCGCACAAACACGAGTGCCGCCGTCGAGTCTTACAACTCGACGGCGGCACGTCATTGCCAGGCGCATCACTGGGCTCCGGCCCTCGGCCCGGGAGCCTCAGGTCTGGAACTCTACGACAACCGGGCGGGCAGCGTCTTGGGCTTGAAGGAAGGCCGGGTGGCCTCGTACGCGGTGATGTCGGGTTCGTGCTTCAGGGTCAGCCCGATGTCGTCCAGGCCCTCGAGGAGGCGCCACCGCGTGTAGTCATCAATCTCGAACGGCGCCACAATGTTGCCGCACTGCACGGTCTTGGACACGAGGTCCACCGTCACCTCGGTGCCCGGGGCGTTTTCAAGTTCTTTCCAAATGAGCTCGATGTCATCCTGGGCGACTTCGGCGGCAAGCAGGCCCTGCTTGCCGGAGTTGCCCCGGAAGATGTCGGCAAAGCGCGAGGACAGGACCGTCTTGAAGCCGAAGTCCTTCAGCGCCCAGACGGCGTGCTCGCGGGAGGAACCGGTGCCAAAATCGGGACCGGCCACCAGAACGGATCCTGCATTGAACGGCGCCTGGTTCAGGATGAAGGACGGGTCCTTGCGCCACGCGGCGAAGAGCGCGTCCTCAAAGCCGGTGCGCGTGATGCGCTTGAGGTACACGGCGGGGATGATCTGGTCCGTGTCGACGTTGCTCTGGCGCAGCGGGACACCGATTCCGGTGTGAGTGGTGAACTTTTCCATGGCGGATCCTTCGGGACTGTGTGGATCGAAACTGTATGGATCGAGGCTGTGTGGAGCGAGGCTTCGGATCTGGGCGGGAACTGCGCGGCGGAGACTACGCGGCGCCGACTCGGACCGCCGCGGACTCCGGAGCAGGGTCCAGATCCGACGGCGAACTGAGGGTGCCTCGGACCGCCGTCGCCGCAGCGACCACGGGCGAGACGAGGTGGGTGCGGCCGCCCTTGCCCTGGCGCCCCTCGAAGTTCCGGTTGGATGTGGAGGCGCAGCGCTCCCCCACCTCCAGCTGGTCCGGGTTCATGCCCAGGCACATGGAGCAGCCGGCGAAGCGCCACTCGGCCCCGAAGTCCTTGAAGACCTTGTCCAGGCCCTCAGCCTCAGCCTCAAGCCGGACGCGGGCGGAGCCGGGCACCACCAGCATGCGCACGGCCGGGTCCTTGGTCCGGCCCCGGATGATGTCGGCGGCGGCCCGGAGGTCCTCCATCCGGGAGTTCGTGCAGGAGCCCAGGAACACCGTGTCCACCCGGATGTCCTTCATCGGGGTGCCGGCCTCAAGCCCCATGTACTGCAGGGCGCGTTCGGCGGCGGCCTTGGCGTTCT
Source organism: Arthrobacter sp. P1_B4 (assembly GCF_056406555.1). Lineage (NCBI taxonomy): Bacteria > Bacillati > Actinomycetota > Actinomycetes > Micrococcales > Micrococcaceae > Arthrobacter > Arthrobacter sp. P1_B4. The sequence goes on along the minus strand of NZ_JBFTZW010000023.1, from coordinate 28,830 downwards.
CATCGCCGAAGTCATCGGGCGAGGGCACCTTTGCGGACAGCGACACGCCCTGGCCCGGGTTGGTTCCCCACGTCACGAACGGTTCCAGGGTGTCGGCATCGAGATCCACCTCGACGTCGAACGCTGCGTCGTCGTCGGTGTGCAGCGTGTTCCAGTATTCGACGGCGGCATCCCAGTCGGCGCCCTCGGGCGCATGCGGGCGGCCGTGCATGTAGTCGTACGTGGTCTGGTCCGGAGCCACCAGCCCGGCGCGGGCGCCGGCCTCGATGGACATATTGCAGATGGTCATCCGGGCCTCCATGGACAGCGCACGGATGGCGGAGCCGCGGTATTCCAGCACGTAGCCCTGCCCGCCGCCGGTGCCGATCTTGGCGATGACGGCCAGGATGATGTCCTTGGCGCTCACGCCGGGGCGCAGCGTGCCCTCAACATTGATCGCCATGGTCTTGAACGGCTTCAGGGACAGCGTCTGGGTGGCCATGACGTGCTCCACCTCGGAGGTGCCGATGCCCATGGCGAGCGCTCCAAAGGCGCCGTGGGTTGAGGTGTGCGAGTCGCCGCAGACCACGGTCATGCCGGGCTGCGTGAGGCCCAGCTGGGGGCCCACCACGTGCACGATTCCCTGCTCGGCGTCGCCGAGGGAGTGCAGGCGGACGCCAAACTCCTGGCAGTTGTTGCGAAGGGTCTGGATCTGGGTCCGGCTGGTGAGATCGGCAATTGGCTTGTCGATATCCAGCGTGGGAGTGTTGTGGTCCTCGGTGGCGATGGTGAGGTCCGGGCGGCGCAGCTTGCGGCCGGCGAGCCGCAGACCTTCAAAGGCCTGCGGCGACGTCACCTCGTGCACCAGGTGGAGGTCAATGAAGAGGAGATCCGGCTGGGCGTTGACTCCTTCGCCGTCCCCCTTGCGCACAACGTGCGCGTCCCAGACCTTCTCGGCCAGTGTCTTTGCCACGGCCTGCTCCCTTCACTGCGGTAAGTATTGTGCGTTCCGACGGACTATCTCTTCCACTGAACCAGCACAGCCAAGTAATACGCCAGCGCGTTGACTTGCATCTCAGATAATGAGACGTCAATATCATTACATGGACAATTCTAGTGGAGTCGGTGTCATCGATAAAGCGGCCCATGTGCTTGACGCACTTGAGGCCGGCCCCACCACCCTGGCGCAGCTGGTGGCGGCCACGGGACTGGCCCGGCCCACCGTGCACCGGCTGGCTCTCGCCCTGGTGCACCACAGGCTCGTGAGCCGCGATATCCAGGGCCGCTTCGTGCTCGGGAGCCGTCTGGTGGAACTGGCCTCCGCCGCTGGCGAGGACCGCCTCATCGCCTCCGCCGGCCCCGTGCTCATGCAGCTGCGCGACGCCACCGGCGAAAGCGCCCAGATCTTCCGCCGCCAGGGCGACTGGCGCGTCTGCGTGGCCTCCGCCGAACGCCCGATCGGGCTGCGCGACACCATCCCCGTCGGCACCCAGCTGTCCATGAAGGCCGGCTCCGCCGCCCAAGTGCTGCTGGCGTGGGAGGACCATGACCGCCTCCTGGAAGGCCTCCAGTCCGCCCGCTTCACCCCCACCGTCCTGGCCGGAGTACGACGCCGGGGCTGGGGCCAGAGCCTCGGCGAACGCGAGCCCGGTGTCGCCTCCGTTTCCGCCCCCGTCCGCGGGCCGTCCGGCCGCGTGATTGCCGCGGTGTCCATCTCCGGCCCGATCGAGCGCCTGACCCGCCAACCGGGGCGCCTGCACGCCGAAGTGGTCTGCAACGCCGGCCGTGTCCTGACGGAAGCGCTGCGCAAGACCAACGACTAAGTATGCTGTGCCCATGAACAGCTATGCGGTCTTCCTGCGGGGCATCAACGTGGGCGGCATCAATATCAAGATGGCCGATCTCAAGAACGCCCTGAAGTCCCGGCCATTTTCGGGTGTCGTGACCCTGTTGGCCAGCGGCAACGTCGTGCTGGCCAGCGAGCTGGATCCGGCCGGCGTCAAAAAGGAATTCGAGGCGTGCCTGCGGGAAACCTTCGGCTACGACGCCTGGGTAGTTGTGCTCACCGCGGGCCGTGTGGCAGCCCTGGTCGACGCGTGCCCCTACCCGGCCGACGACGCGTCCACCCATACGTACCTGACGCTCGCCTCTGATGAAGAGGTCCTCTCGGAGCTGCTCGAGGCAGGCAGGGCCTTGGACAGGGCCGAGCTCACCCGGCTGGGCCCGGAAGCCCTGGCCTGGCTCGCCCCCGCCGGCGGCACTCTGGACAGCCCTTTCAGCAAGCTCTCCTCGAAGGCGAAGTACAAGGCTGCCACCACCACACGCAACCTCCGCACCATGATCAAGGTCCGCGACGCCGCGGCCGGGATTTAGGCAGGCCGCATCCGGCCGGCCGCGCACGGACGGCTCACTGCCGACCCGCGGCGGCCTTCAGCGTGGCAGTGAACTTCGCCAGGCGGCTGACCTCACGTTCCACGGGCACCACGACAAGTTCCCCCGCGACGGCGGCGACGGCGGCTGTCAGTCGCTTCCGTGCCACGGCACTGCGTGACGCTGCCGCAGCTCTGGAGATGAACCGCRCCCCAATCGCCAGGACGATGCCCAGCAGCAGTCCCCCGGCGATCATCACGGTAGGAACCGGCCAGCCCTGGACCCGTGGGACCTCGGGCACGGGCAGTTGCAGGTAGCCGAGCGCAGCCAGTACTCCCAGCCACGCGAACCCGGCCAGGGCCGTTACCAAGGCGAGCCACTGAACCGCATTGAACCCACCCCACCACCAGGACTTCGTGCCAGCGGACAACTCTGTGGAGGCAATTGCCTGGTCCAGGGCATCCGGCAGCCGGTCGTTTGCTTCCCGGGCGGCGCCGCGGATGGCCGCCGGCCACGGGCCAGGGGCACCTGCGGACGCCGCCTCAGCGAATTCCCGGACGGCGGCATCGGTCCGCGCCTGTTCCGGCGCCCCGGCAGGAGGCAGCGAGGTCCGGTTCAGCTCAGGTATGGCGCCCTCGCGGCGCAAGTTCAGACGTCGCAGCGGATCCGGCCGGAACCTTGCCAGCCAGCGGGTCACCGGCCAGCCCGTGCGCCGGGTTGCCTCCAGGCGGTAGGACCGGGCGACGGCGTCGACCACCAACGGCACATTGGCGGCCACAGCCAACTCCCCCGCCAGCCGGGCCTTGGACGCGGCCGTCGCACCGGCGGCCGTCCCGCCACCCGCGGCCGTCGTGCCGCCCGCGGGCAGGCCGGACGCCTCGGCAAGCCGGGCGGCGGCCAGCGTGACATCTGCCGCGAGTCGCTGTGACATCGCTTTACGCTGCATCGCCACCTGCCGGATCGCGGCGCGCACCTTGTCCACCCCCGTCCCCAACACGGCGGAAGCCCCGAGGACCTGAACTTTGTCCAGCCCGTCCCGCGCCAGGATAGCTGTGAGGGATTCCAGGACCGGCCGGACCTCGTGCTCCGGGAGCCTGTCGATCTGGTTGAGCACCACGATCGTCACGGCCCCGTGCGAGGACAGCGGGGCCAGGAAATCGTTGTGCACGGCGGCGTCGGCATATTTCTGCGGATCGAGGACCCAGACGAGGACGTCCACGAGGCCCACCATCCGCTGCACAATCTCCCGGTTGGCGGCCCTGGTCGAGTCAAAGTCCGGCAGGTCCAGAAGGATCAGCCCGGTGTCGTCGTCGGCGAACCCTTTGATCGGCGCCGCAGCGTGGCGCTTTCGGACCTCCAGCCAATCCAGCAGCGCATCGCTGCCTTGGACGCCCCAAATGCCCGCCAGCGGCTCGGTGGTGGTCGGCCTGCGCACGGCCGCCGTCGCGATCTCCTCGCCGCTTACCGCATTGAAGAGCGATGACTTGCCGCTGCCTGTGGCTCCAAAAAACCCAACCACCGTGTGGTCTCCGGACAGCGACCGCCGCGAACTCGCGCGGTCGAGCACCTGCAGGACACCGGCCAGGGTCTCCTCCGGGAGGACTCCGGATGCGAGCTCTGTGGCGCTGTTGAGCGCTTCCAGTCTGCGATCGAGCTGGGACGCCTCGCGGGCGGCGCCATGACGGCTCATGACGTGGCCGCCAGCCGGCGCAGTGCCGCCGCATGGCCGGCAATGGCTGAGGGCGGCACGCCGCCGTCGACCTTGAGCCGGGTCAAGAACCGCTGGCACTCCGCCGCCAGCAGGCTCTGGCACCGCAGATGCAGGTCTTCGCGCGCGGTCCGGGCGAGCCGGCGGACGGCGTCCTCCCCGAATACTGCCTCCAGGAGGCGCTGACCCACGACGGCGGTGCCGCCGGCGACCCCGATCTCAAGCCCGGTCAGGCCCGCGGTCATGGAGAACACCACAATCATCAGGGCAGCGCCGAGGCCGTTGATGCCGAAAGACAACCAGCGGGCCTGGGTGCGCTTGCCCTGGCCTTCGGTGCGGATAAGTTCCATCAGGCTCCCCTGCCAAGCGCGGATTTCGGCCGCCACAGCGTCCGCGAAGCCCTCGGAGGCACCGGAAACATCGTCGGTGCCCAGCACCTGCCTGCCAGCGGGGTCTGAACGCCACCGCTGGTCGGTGTGCTCGGCGGCCTTGGCGGCTTGATCGACAATGACCGCCTGCAGTCCCGTTTCGATCGCGGTTTCCACCCTGACTGCAGGCGCCGGTTCACCCCGGACGAACGCGCCCACGCGGTCACGGAAGCGTCCGATGTTCTGTTCCATGGCGCGGAAGAACTCCCCGGTCCCGACGAAGTCCTGCCAGCGTGCCAGCACTTCGCCGCGCAGCAATGCGCCGTCGCGGGTGGCCTCAAGGATCCTGGCCACGGCGTCGTCATAGGCGTTGCGGGCGTCGGCTGCGAGAACATCGGCTGCGTGCTGCTGTTCGGACAGCGCCTGCTCCGCCGCGTCGACGCGGTGGGCGAGGGCGAGGAGGGTGCCGTTGAGGGTGCGCCGGGCTATTCCGGCCCGTCCCGCGGCGTCCCCTGCCAGCTTCCCGAGCCAAACGCGCAGCGGCTCGACGGCCTCTGCCGGAAGCATCCCTGCGGCATCCAGCGGCAGCTCCGGCACCACGAACAATTGGGCGGCCCCCAGCCCTTCCCGGCTCAGCATGGCCTGCAGATCGGCGCTAACTTCCGCTTCCGCGGCTGGCGGCACCCGGTCCAGGACCACGGCCACCATGATGTCGCGGGAGGCCGCATCCAGGAGCAGGCGCCAGGGCACGGCGTCGGCATACCGGTTGGCTGTGGTGACAAACACCCAGAGGTCCGCGGCGGCAAGCAACTGCCCGGCCAGCCGCCGGTTGTTCTCGGAAACGGAGTCGACGTCGGGCGCGTCGATCACGGCGATTCCGGGCGGGACCGCGGAGTCGGAGACCAGGACCAGGGAAGTCACCGGGCCGGGATCCAACGCCGCGTCAGCCGGGGCCTGCGCCCGGCCGTCCACGAGGGCACCCCGGATGCGGCCCAGGGCCGGCAGCACCCGCTGGCCCTCAAACCAGGCGGCGTCGGCGGGATGGTGGAGCAGGATGGGCTGGCGGGTGGTGGGGCGGATCGCACCGGCCCGCGTGACGGGGTGGCCCACCAGGGCGTTGACCAGGGTGGATTTTCCGGCCCCGGTGGAACCGCCCACCACGGCCAGCAGGGGCGCATCGAGGCTGCGGTACCGGGGCAGGATGTAGTCATCGAGTTGAGCCACGGCCCTTCGAAGGTCCAGGCGCGTTTGGTCCGTCCCGGGCAGGGCGAGCGGCAGCCGTAGGGCCGCGAGGTCCTGCCGCACTGCCTCCAGAAGGGCCACGCCGGTTGCGGCCCCGGGGCCGGTTTCATGGGAGCTCACTGCATCATCATGCCAGTTCAGAACGTGGTTCCTGCGGGGGCGCCGCTGCGCGGAACCAAAGCGCCATGCGCAGCGCTTAGCGGGACCCGGCGCGCCCGGCAATACGCCGGCGGACGAGTCGCGCCTGGAAGCCCAGCCAATCCGGGAAACGAAAAACGGCCCCGGGCTGATGCCCGGGACCGTTTTCATTGTGACCCCAGCGGGATTCGAACCCGCGTTACCGCCGTGAGAGGGCAGCGTACTAGGCCGCTATACGATGGGGCCGCGTACTTCCTGAACAGCACTTCTGCCATTCAAGCCAAATGATTGTTTCATACATTTGGCCGCCGTTTCAAATCGGACCAGCCGATTCAAAACTTCCGAATTTCAGCGGAAACCCGCGGAACTTCAGAGCTGGGATACCAGGACTCGAACCTAGAATGACGGTACCAGAAACCGTAGTGTTGCCAATTACACCATATCCCAAAGGCACTTTCGCTCCGGATGTTTGGGCCTAAACCCTCGCTCCCGGCGCCTCAGCACGAGTAATTACTTTACCCGAGAGTTTTCACTTCCACAAATCGGGCGCAAGGCGGCGGGATCGGGCCGCCGGGGAGGGCCGCGCGCGGCGCCGATGGCGGCAATACCCGCGCCAGCCCTTGCCAATCCGGCGGAAACACGTTTACGCTCGGTAAGTTACCAACGAGTAACCACCCCTCCCCCACTCCGCTGCGGGCAGCTTTGCGCTCATTTTCCGGTGTTAGCTGCGTCACAGCTGCTGGGGTGGCCGTCAGCGGAGCCGCTGCCGGCGGGAACGTCGAGAGGAATCATGTGCCACAGAGTCGTGCCGCTATCAGCAAGACCCGGACCCGTGCGCAGCAACTCGCCATCGCCACCCTGGCGTTGCTGCTCATTGCCCTGCTGGGGTTCTATACCCTCGTCACGGGCCGCATCACGGACGGTTCGGCCAAGCTCAGGGACGGGGCCGCCCAGGCGTCCGCCGGAGCCGGCCAGCTGGACAACGGCGCCGGGAAACTCGCCAACGGCGCCAGCCTGGCCGATACCGGGGCTGGAAAACTTTCCGCGGGGGCGGAAAAGATCTCCTCGGGCATCAGCACCAAGCTGGCACCCGGGGCGGACAAGCTCCAGGCCGGTGCCGGCAAGTTGGCCGAAGGTGCCGTCAGGATCGAAGCCGGTGTCACCAGCAAGCTGGCCCCCGGCGTCTACAAAGTCGACGACGGTGCGCAGAAGCTCGCGGCGGGGGTCGTACAGCTTTCGGCCGCGCTGACGCCGACGCCGGCGGGCAACGCAGAGAACAACCTCGCCGACGGGGCCACCCGTCTCGACGGCGGCGCCGCCCAGCTGGCCGGCGGCACCGCCGCGCTGGCAGGCGGCACGGACCAGCTCAAGGGCTACCGCGGTGCCAACGGCAATCCGGAGGCCGGAACCGGGACCGCGGCCCTGGCTCAGGCGCTGGAACTGCTGGAGGCGGCGGCAGATGACCCGGTCAAGGGGCTCGTTCCGCTTTCCGTGGTGAAGGACAAGATCGCCAAGATCACCGCGGGCGCGCACAAGCTCGACGCCGGTGCCAGCCAGCTGCAGGCCGGCGCGCAGCGGCTGCAGGCCGGCGCGGGCCAGCTGAACGCAGGAACGGGCAAGCTCAAAGCCGGCTTCGCGACGCTGGCCGCGAAGCTCAACAGCCAGGACCCCGGCAGCCCGGGCGTGGTGCTGGGCACCCGGCTCCTGGCCGACGGCACGTCCAGGATCCGGGTCGGGATGGACGGGGTCCCCGGCGACCCCGAGCACCCGGGCCTGCTCAAGGCCGCCGCCCGGATGACCGAGGGCAGCTCGCGCCTGGCCGACGGAACCGTGGCCCTGAACGCCGGGATCCAGGGCAATCCGGCCGATCCTGCCAACCCCGGCCTGCTGGGCGGCTCCCAGGCCCTGGCCTCCGGGGCCTCAGAACTCTCGGCCGGCAGCACCAAGCTGGCGTCCGGCTCCTCGCAGCTGGCCACGGGGGCGGACAAGCTCGCGGACGGCAACGCCCGGATTGCCGATGGCACCGGCACACTGTATTCCGGAGCTGCCGCGGTGTCGCCCACCAGCTTGCTCCGGCAGTCCGACGCCGCCACAGCACTGGGACTCGTCGCAATGCTGGCCCTTGGCGCCGTTGGCGCCTTCCTGGCGCTGCGGAAGAGGCAGGCCGGATAACGGTAGCTTCCGGTGCCGGTTGCAGCGCCGGTTACAGCGGGGGCTGCGCCAGCAGGTCCAGCAGGGAGCCGACCTCGCGGCCCAGGAAGCCCGGGGCCGGTTCCCCGCCGCGGTTCAGCCAGACGCCGAGGAGGCCGGCCGCCGTCGAACCTTCCGCATCGAGCAGCCGGTTGTCCCCGACGTACAGCGTTTGGCCGGGACCAGTACCGATCCGCCGGACACCCTCGAGGTAGATCGCCGGGTCCGGCTTTGCGGCGCCAACGGTGTCGGTGCCAACCAGAACGGTAATCCGTTCCAGCCCGGCCGCGTCCAGCTTCACGCGCTGGTAGTCGTGGACGTTGTTGCTCACGGCCCCGTAGGGAATGCCGGCGGCATCCAGGGCGTCCAGCAGGGGCCCGACGTCGTCGAACGCCCGGATGTAGCCGTGCTGGCGGCTCGCGTAGGAACTCACCCAGTGGTGGGCCTGTTCGCCGTCGGCAAGTTCGACGCCGAAGTACCCCAGTGCCGCCCGGCCGCGGAGCAGGCGCTGTTCATTGAACGTGATCTCGCCGGCCAGGTAGCGGTCGTAGAAGTGGGTGGTCTCATGGGTGAAGATCCGCCCGAACCTCTCCCACCCGGCCTCGTCCAGACCGGGCAGGAGGTGCTCGCTGACGTCGCGGAGGGCCGTCGTCATGGCGAATTCGAGGTCCACCAGGGTGTCATCTATATCGAAGAGGATCCCTTTGACACCGCTTGCGCCCAGGCCCGCTGCCAGCATGTCAGCCGCGGAAGGCGCGCAGGCGGGCCAGGGAGGAATCCTTGCCCAGGATGACCATGGACTCGAACAGCGGGGGGGAGATCCGCCGGCCCGAGACGGCCGTGCGGACCGGGCCGAACGCCAGGCGCGGCTTGACGCCGAGGCCTTCCACGAGGGCTTCCTTCAGGGCGGCCTGGATGTTCTCGGCCGTCCAGTCGGCAACGGGCTCCAGGGCAGCCAGGGCGGCGTCGAGCACCTCCGTGAGGTTCTCCGGCAGACCCTTGCGGGCGTCGTCGGCGACGTCGATGGCGTCGTCGGCCTTGAACAGGAACGCGATCATTTCAGGGGCCTCGCCCAGCAGCGAGATACGCTCCTGGATCAGCGGTGCGGCCTCGGCCAGGATCTCCTCATCGCGGTCCGTGAGGCTCTCCCCCACGAAACCGGCGGCCTGCAGGTAGGGCACCAGGCGGCCGCGGAAGTCCTCAGCGCCGAGCATGCGGATGTGGGTGCCGTTGATGGCTTCGGCCTTCTTGATGTCAAAGCGTGCCGGGTTGGCCAGCACGTCGTTGACGTCGAAGTGCTCGATCAGCTGATCCACCGTGAAGATGTCCTCGTCGGCGGAGAGGCTCCAGCCGAGCAGGGAGAGGTAGTTCAGCAGGCCCTCGGGGATGAAGCCGCGGTCCCGGAGCAGGAACAGGTTGGACTGGGGGTCGCGCTTGGAGAGCTTCTTGTTGCCCTCGCCCATGACGTACGGCAGGTGGCCGAAGACCGGCATGTAGCTCGCGACGCCGATGTCCATCAGCGCCTGGATCAGCACCACCTGGCGGGGCGTGGAGGAGAGCAGGTCCTCGCCGCGGAGCACGTGGGTGATGCCCATGAGGGCGTCGTCGACGGGGTTGACGAGGGTGTAGAGCGGGGAGCCGTCGGCGCGGACAATGACGTAGTCCGGGATGCTGCCGGCCTTGAAGGTGATCTCGCCGCGGACCATGTCCGTGAACGTGACGTCCTCGTCGGGCATCCGGACGCGCAGCACGGGCTGGCGGCCCTCGGCCTTGAACGCGGCGAGCTGGTCCTCGGAGAGTTCGCGGTCGAAGTTGTCGTAGCCGAGCTTCGGGTCGCGGCCGGCGGCGCGGTGGCGGGCTTCAACTTCTTCCGGCGAGGAGTAGCACTCGTAGGCGTAACCGGCGTCGATCAGCTTGGCCACGACGTCCTTGTAGAGGTCCAGGCGCTGCGACTGGCGGTAGGGCTCGTGCGGGCCGCCGACTTCCACGCCCTCTTCCCAGGTGATGCCGAGCCATTTGAGGGCCTCGAGCAGCTGCTGGTAGCTCTCCTCCGAGTCGCGGGCCGCGTCCGTGTCCTCGATCCGGAACACAAAGGTGCCCTTCGTGTGCCGGGCGTGGGCCCAGTTGAACAGGGCGGTGCGGATCAGGCCGACGTGCGGGGTGCCCGTGGGTGACGGGCAGAACCGGACACGGACCGGGGTGTCAGCGGTGACTTCACCGGTGGAGGCAGCAGGGGCGGAGCTGGGAACGGCGTCGGCCGCGGAAGCAGTAGTCATAGTGGTACCAACATTACCAATCTCTCCCAGCGCCACCCGCCCGGAATGCGGCCAGGGAAATACCGCCACGGAAACGGACAGCCGCCCCGTGGATCCACGGGGCGGCTGTCTGAAATCGGAGCTCTTGGTCCTGACGGACAGTTCTAGCGGCGGACCACCGGGTTGGAGAGCCGTCCGATGCCCTCGATCTCGACCTCATAGCGGTCGCCTGCCTGCACGGCGCCGACGCCGGCCGGGGTACCGGTCATGATGACGTCGCCCGGCAGCAGGGTAAAGGCCTGCGAGACGATGGAGACGAGCTCCCGGACGCCGCGGATCATCTGGTTCGTGCTGCCGTCCTGGCGCAGTTCGCCATTGAGCCGGCCCTGGATCTGCAGGTCCTCGGTGTCGAGCTCGGTTTCAATCCACGGCCCGAGCGGGGCCGAGGTGTCAAAGCCCTTGGCCCGGGCCCACTGCAGGTCCGTCTTCTGGACGTCGCGGGCGGTGAGGTCGTTGCCGCAGGTGTAGCCGAAGATCACATCATCGACCCGGTCCTCGGGCACGTCCTTGCAGATCCGGCCAATGACGACGCACAGCTCGGCCTCGAAGGAGACGTCCTCGGAGAATTCCGGCAGGACAATGGGATCGTTGGGCCCGATCACGGACGTGTTGGGCTTGAGGAACAGCAGGGGCTGCGCCGGGACCTCGTTGCCGAGTTCCCGGGCGTGCTCCGCGAAGTTGCGGCCAACCCCGATCACCTTGCTGCGCGGGATGATCGGCGCCAGCAGGCGGACGTCCTCCAGCTTGTGCTTCATGGGGGTTCGTTCCACGCCGTGGAAGAAGGGGTCGCCCTTGATGACAGTGACTTCCTCACTGCCGGGCTCACCTTCCACGATGCCGTAGAGGGGATCAGAATCGACTACAAACCGGGCGATACGCATGGTTCCTAGCCTACCGTCCCCTCAGTGCGCAGGTAGTCCAGCTGCGCGGCGACGGAGAGCTCCGCGGCGCGGCGGACGGAGGGGTCGACGTCGGTGTACACGGCGTCCGTGACGGCTCGGACATCGGCGCCGGCGCCGGCGTCGGCGCCCAGGGCCGCGAGGGCTGCCCGGACCTGTTCGAGCCGGCCCCGCCGGTGGTCCCGGTAGGCGCGGGCGACGGCGTCCAGGGCCGGCAGCACCGGGCCGTGGGCCGGCAGCACCGTGGCCGGCCCGAGGYGTTCGAGCCGGTCCAGCGAGTCGAGGTAGTCCCGGAGGGTGCCGTCGGGGTAGTCCAGCACCGTGGTTCCGGAGCCCAGAATCGTGTCCCCGGTCAGCACGGAGCCGTGCGGGCCGTCCTGCGGCAGGTGGAAGCACAGCGAATCCGAGGTGTGGCCCGGCGTCGCCAGAACCCGGATGTCAGTTCCGGCCGCCCGGATGGTTTCGCCGTCCTGCAGCGGGGGTGCGCCGTGGCAGTGGGCGGGGTCCGCGGCCCGGACCGGTGCGCCCGTCAAGGCCGAAAACCGCTCGGCGGCCGCGGTGTGGTCCGCGTGCCGGTGCGTGATCAGGATGAGTTCGACCGGTCCCTCGCCGGCCAGCGCCTGCAGGTGCGGCTCGTCGAGGGGCCCGGGGTCGACGGCGACCCTGGCCGCCGCCCCCTGGGCGGCAATGAGATAGGAGTTGGTTCCGTCCAGGCTCATGGGGCCCGGATTCGGGGCGAGGCGGAACCGGGTCAGCTCACTGCTGCGGACAATGCCGCGGGATGTCTCGGAGGTCACGGACCCATCCTTGCATTGAATCGGGCGTCGATGGCTTCAGCCCGGGACCACAGACGCCGACGGCGGCCCTCACCCGAAGGTGGGGACCGCCGTCGAGCACTTAGACGTTCTGTGGCTATGCCAGCCGGGTCAGCCAGCCGTGGGTGTCCTCCACGGTGCCGGTCTGGATCCCGAGCAGCTGGGCGCGGATGGCCAGGGTGGTCTCCCCCGCCTTGGCGTCCTCGGAACCGATGAACTCGGTGGCGTCCTTGAGCACACCGATGGGGGTGATGACCGCGGCGGTGCCGCAGGCGAAGACCTCGGCAATGTCTCCGGAGGCAACACCGTCGCGCCACTCATGCAGGGTGATCTTGCGTTCGGTGACTTCCCGGCCCATGTCCCGGGCCACCTGGATCACGGACATCCGGGTGATCCCCTCCAGGATGGTGCCGGAGAGCGCGGGTGTGACGAGCGAGCCGTCCTTCATGACGAAGAAGACGTTCATGCCGCCGAGTTCCTCGACGGCGTTGTCGTTGAACTGGTCCAGGAAGAGAACCTGCTTGCAGCCGTTGGCCTCGGCCTCCTGCTGGGCGATCAGCGAGGCAGCGTAGTTGCCGCCGCACTTGGCGGCGCCTGTTCCGCCGCGGCCGGCGCGGGCGTATTCGCGCGAGATCCAGATGGAGACGGGCTTGAGTTCGCCGCCGAAGTAGTTGCCGGCCGGGGAGGCGATCACGCGGAAGGAGACCTCCCGCGCTGCCCGCACGCCCAGGAACGCCTCGGTGGCGATCATGAAGGGCCGCAGGTACAGGGCTTCGCCGTCGCCGGCAGGGACCCAGTCCTTGTCTGCCGCGACGAGCTCGCGGATGGCGCCGAGGAAGTATTCTTCCGGGAGTTCGGGCAGGGCCAGGCGCCGGGCGGACTTGTTCAGCCGGGCGGCGTTGGCCTCGGGCCGGAACGTCCAGACCGAGCCGTCGGCGTGGCGGTAGGCCTTGAGGCCCTCGAAGATCTCCTGGCCGTAGTGCAGCACGGCGGCGGACGGGTCCAGGGAAATCGGGCCGTAGGGCTCAACGCGCGCGTCGTGCCAGCCGCCGTTGCCGGCGGCGTCGACGCTGTAGTCCACAATCGCGGTGTGGTCGGTGAAATAGTCGCCGAATCCCGGGTTTGCCAGGATGGCGGCACGCTCTTCAGCAGACTTCGGGGTCTCCGACAGGTGCTGGGTGAATTCGACGCCATGGGCAGTCTGAGTCATGGTTCCTCCACGATCGGCTGCCTGGTGTGGGAACGTGGTTCACCCTCGGACCACGGCAGCATATTGGTGATTCGAAACAAGCTTACGCCCGTTGGCAGCACGGTTTTGCGGTGTCCGCAGTCGCCTGCAGTCCAGGAAATGCAGCCCGGGCCTAAAGCGCCGCCGCGATGGCGTCGCCGATCGCGCTGGTGGTGCGGACGGCGCCGTCGCGGGCTTCAACGTCGGCCGTGACGGCCGCCTCGATCTTCCGGGCGGCGCCGGCGAAACCGAGGTGGTCGAGCAGGAGCGCCGCGGAGAGGATGGCCGCGGTGGGGTCGGCCTTCTGCTGGCCGGCGATATCCGGGGCGGACCCGTGGACCGGTTCGAACATGGACGGCGCTGTGCGGTCCATGTTGAGGTTGCCGGAGGCGGCGAGGCCGATCCCGCCGGTCACGGCCGCCGCGAGGTCGGTGATGATGTCGCCGAACAGGTTGTCGGTGACAATCACGTCGAAGCGGGCCGGATCGGTGACCATGAAAATCGTGGCGGCGTCGACGTGGAGGTAGTCGTGCGTGACGTCGGGGAACTCCTGGGCGACGGCCTCGACCGTGCGCTTCCAGAGCTGGCCGGCGAAGACCAAGACGTTGTGCTTGTGCACCAGGGTGAGCTTCTTGCGGGGGCGGTCGTTGGCCCGGCGGAACGCGTCGCGGACCACGCGCTCCACGCCGTGGGCGGTGTTCAGGGACACCTCGGTGGCCACCTCGTGGGGGGTGCCCGCGCGCAGCGTGCCGCCGTTCCCCACGTAGGGGCCCTCGGTGCCTTCGCGGACGACGACGAAGTCGATCTCGCCGGGGTTCGCGAGCGGGCTGCCGACGCCGGCGTACAGGCGGGAGGGCCGCAGGTTGACGAAGTGGTCCAGGCTGAAGCGCAGCTTCAGCAGGAGCTCGCGCTCGATGATGCCGGAGGGGATCCGGGTGTCGCCGGGGGCCGCGCCGACGGCGCCGAACAAGATGGCGTCGCGCGTGCGGAGGTCGGCGAGGGTGGCCGCGGGCAGGGTCTCCCCCGTCGCGAGCCAGTGCTCCGCACCCAGCTTGTAGTGGGTCTGCTGGAGCACGATCCCTTCTGCGGCCGCGGCCTTTTCAAGGACCTTCAGGGCTTCGGCGGTGACCTCCGGGCCGATGCCGTCGCCCGGGATGACTGCCAGATCAATCGTGGATGCGCTCATATTTTCAGGGTAGCCAAGTGATCCACATTCTGGTCAAGTTGTCTCACTATTCGGCCACCCCTACGGGCGCTCCCTCACTTTCGGCAGGAAAAGACGAAACGCTCCCGCACTTCCGAAACGGAAGTGCGGGAGCGTCACTCGAAACGCCGCCGGATCTGCGGGAGCGTCCGGGTGGGGGGCTCAGGCTTCGGCGGGTTCCTCGTACTTCGGGAACACCGGGGCCGGGGCGGGCAGTTCCGTGCCGGCGGCGATCGGAGTGCCCAGGGCCGAGAACTGGCGCGCCCCGCCCTCGGGCTGGCCGAGCGTGTGCAGGATCGCCGCCGTCGCCACCGGCATGACCGGCTGGGCCAGGATCGCGACGATCCGCAGCACCTCGAGCGTCACGTAGAGCACCGTGTTCATGCGTTCGACGTCGGTCTTGCGCAGCACCCACGGGGCCTGCTCGGCGAAGTAGGCGTTGGTGTCCCCCAGGACAGCCCAGATGGCCTCCAGTGCGCGGCTGAACTCCTGCTTCTCGAACGCGGCCCGGGCGGCGTCCAGCAGTCCGTTGGCCTGGGCCAGAATCGCGGTGTCCTCGGCGGAAAATGCGCCGGGCGCGGGCACGCGGCCCTCGCAGTTCTTGGCCACCATGGACAGCGACCGCTGGGCCAGGTTGCCGAAGTTGTTGGCGAGGTCGGAATTCATCCGGCCCACGATTGCCTCGTGGTTGTAGTTGCCGTCCGCGCCGAAGGGGACCTCGCGCAGGAAGAAGTAGCGGACCTGGTCCAGGCCGTACTGGGCCACGAAGTCCGAGGGGGCCACCACGTTGCCCAGCGACTTGGACATCTTGACGCCGTTGTTCTGCAGGAAGCCGTGGATCATGATCCGCTTCGGCAGCTCCAGTCCGGCGCTCATGAGGAACGCCGGCCAGTAGATGGCGTGGAAGCGGGAGATGTCCTTGCCGATCACGTGCACGTCGGCCGGCCAGAACTTCTTAAAGGAGTCCGAGTCGACGTCCGGGTAGCCGACCCCGGTGAKGTARTTGGTCAGCGCATCGACCCASACRTACATGACGTGCTTGTCGTTGCCGGGCACGGGAACGCCCCAGTCGAACGTGGTGCGGCTGATGGAGAGATCCTCCAGACCGCGCCGGACGAAGCTGATGACCTCGTTGAAGCGGGACTGCGGGGCGCCGAATTCCGGGTGGGCCTGGTAGAGCGCCAGCAGTTTGTCCTGATAGGCGGAGAGCCGGAAGAAGTAGCTCTCCTCGGCCGTCCAGGTGACCTCGGTGTCGGATTCGCGCGAGTAGCGGATCCCGTCGTCCTTGACCACGGTCTCGTCCTCGACGTAGAACGCCTCGTCGCGGACCGAATACCAGCCTTCGTACTTGGACAGGTAGATGTCCCCGTTGGCTTCCATCTTCTTCCAGATGGCCTGCGACGCCGCGTAGTGGTCGGCATCCGTGGTGCGGATGAAACGGTCGTAGGAAACCCCGAGGGCCGCGTGCGCCGCCTTGTAGATCTCGGCGTTCCGGTCCACCAGTTCCTTGGGCGTGACGCCTTCCTTCTCGGCGGTCTGGGCGATCTTCATGCCGTGCTCGTCAGTGCCGGTCAGGAAGAAGACGTCGTACCCGTCCAGGCGCTTGAACCGGGCCATCGCATCGGTGGCGATGTACTCGTACGCATGGCCGATGTGCGGCACCCCGTTGGGGTACGTGATGGCCGTGGTGATGTAGAACGGGGTCTGATCAGTTGAAGTCACGGTCTAAATCTAGATCAGTTCTGTGAGGGTATCGCTCTGGCGGACCAGTTCGTGGTMATGTGAAGCCACCAGCACGGCAATGCCGTCCGAGGTGGTGTCCTTGAGGATGCTGATGATGCGGTTGGCCGCGGCACGGTCCAGGCTGGCCGTGGGCTCGTCGACCACCAGGACGCGGGTGCCGAGAATGAGCGCCCGGGCGATTGCGACGCGCTGGCGTTCACCGCCGGAAAGCTGCGCCGGGCGGTGGCGCATGCGCCGGCCCAGGCCCACGAGGTCCAGGAGGTCCTTCGCCATGTCGCGGCGCTTCTCGACCTCGCCGTCCGGCACGGCCGGCAGCAGGACGTTCTCGAGCGCGCTCATCCCGTCGATCAGGGCACCGCCCTGGTCGACGTAGCCGATCAGGGCCCGGCGGCGGTCGGCGATCTCGTCGTCGCCCATGGTCTCGAGCGAGTCACCTTCCCAGAACACCCGGCCCGACGTCGGCAGGGTCAGTCCCGCGCCGACGGTCAGGATGCTGGTCTTGCCCGAGCCGGAGCGGCCCGCGACGCAGTGCATTTCGCCGGCATGCAGAGTCATGTTGAAGTCGTCCACGACGTTGACGGCCTCGGCACCGCCCTTGCCGCCGCCGTAATGGATGGTGATGTTGCTCAGTTCCAGCGGGGTGGCGTGGTCCGTGGCCTTCACGATCGTGTTGGCGCGGGTCTTGTGCGCACCGCGACGGGTGCTGGCGGTCATCCGGTCGTGTGCCTCCCGGTCAAGGTTCAGCTCGTTAGTCATTGGACCACTTTCGTTGCAATCGGAATCCAGCAAAGTACAGCTACGAGACCGGCAATTGCGGCCCACAGCGCGGCGTAGGGTGCCAGGAGGAGGCCGATGCCGAGGGCGCCCACAACACCCAGCGGCAGCGCGACGGTTCCCACCATGGCGTTTTCAAAGAAGCGCACCTGGCCCAGCATGTCCGGGTTCCAGCCCATGGCCCGCAGCGTGCCGAGGTACTGGCGCTTGGCCTGCAGCTCGAAGCGGCCGGTGACCATGGTCAGCAGCAGCCCGACGGCAACACCGGACACGCCCAAGATGATGCTGGGCAGGGCGATGCTCGCCGCGGCCAGCCCGCTGAGGGCGCTGGCGCCGGCGGCCCGCGGAATATCGATCAGCAGGGCGACGAGTCCGCCGACGGCCGCGGCGAAGACACCGACGGCAACAGCCAGTGAGATGGTGTTGAACTTGTTGGTGCTCAGCTGCCGGTTGGCGAAGGTCAGCGGGGAATCGACCGCCATGAGCCGTTCATCGTGTTGCGGCTCCTGGTCCACGACGTCGCGGTGGCGCAGCTGCTGCGCCGCGACGAACGCGGCACCGGCGTACAGCACCAGGACCGACGCCGAGACCACCGCGGTGGCGGTGCTCCAGCTGATCAGGCTCAGGACGACACCGACGACGGCAAGCAGCGCGGCGCCGACGCCGAATTCGGCCAGCACCCAGGAACGGATCTTGCGCTGGGTCCAGCCCATGGCGCGCAAAGTACCGGCCTCGCTGCGCCGTTTGCGGATGTAGCTGACGGTGGAGGCTCCGGTCAGGAGGGCAGCACCGCAGAGGGTCAGGAACAGCAGGGTCAGGTTCGTGGCGGTCAGCGAGCCGGACACGGCGTCCGCGGCGTCCTGGCGGACCCACGACTGCTGCACGGTGCCCAGCGGCGATTCCTTGCCGGCGTCGTCCTTGGAGTAGCCGGGAACGGCGATGCTGGCGTCTTCGCGGGCCGAACCGGCCACCACGGTGGCCTGCAGGCCCATGTCGCGGATCTCGTTGGCGAGCTTCTCCACCTCGGGCTGTGCCTGCTTCCAGCTGCCCGGAACCTTGGCGCGGACCCGGACGGCGTCGATCACGTTGGCGTTCGCATCGTAGCCGCGGGCGGCGGCGAGGCCGTAGTAGTCCGTGATGGCTCCGGCGGACTGGCTGACCAGCCCCGTGGCGCTCAGCGAGGGCTTGAGTTCGGTGTTGACGTCCTTGCCCGACGCGTCTTTGGTCAGGGTGAACGGCGCGGGGTCATAGCCGCCCAGGGGCAGCCGGTTGACGTCGCCGGCAGCTTCCTTGACGTTCGCGGCGTCGAAGGTGCCGTAGACCATGGCCAGCGGCGTGGCCAGCTTCTTGCCGGTTTCGAGGTTCTGGCGGTAGGAGCGCTCGTCTACCGGCTCGCGCTGGGTCTGGTCGACGGCTTCGCCGTTGGCGGCCTTGTCCGGCAGCCGGTTCACGGTGACCCAGTCACCGGGCGTGGCGCTCTTGTCAACGGCGCCGTTGGCGGCGGTTTCGCCGTCCTTATACGCCGGGGCGGCGGCGAAGTTGGTGGTCCAGGTGGCCGGGTTGTAGAGGCCTTGGCTGAAGGATCCGGTGTCACCCATGAGCTGGGAGAGATCCTTGGACCCGGGCCAGGCGAGGGCGAACGGGGACTTGGAAACGAACGGCAGGTAGTCCTTGTCCAGCGAGCGGGTCACGGTGCCGACGTCCTTGGTGACGTTGCCGGAGTCGTCGATTTCCTCGATTTTGACCGAGTACTTCAGGTCCAGGGCGGTGCCCGAGCGCACGATCAGCGGGATGGCCTGCGAATCGTCGGTGAGCTGGCCGTCGCGCTTGGCCTGCTGGTACTGGGTCATCAGCGGTGCCCAGTACTTGAGCTTGACGCCGAGGAAGTCTGGGCCTTCCTTGAGTTCATCCATGCTGATGCCGTTGGTGAAGAGGCTCTCGAAGTGCCGGCCGATCGCGCCGGCGTTGCGTGCGTCCGCGGGCGGGGCTTTCTCCAGCGGGGACAGGAAGTCACCGGCCGTGCCGAGCAGCGCGCGTTCGGAGACGGGGTCGACGGCGACGACGGACTCGGTCACCTGCGGAGCCATCGGCAGGGAAACGGAGAGGTTGAAGAGGTTGTGCTCGGAGCCGCCGGCCGGGGTGGGGAACTTGATGCCGGTCTCGCCGTCCGGGCCCTGGATGCGGACGTTCTTGCCGCCCTCAACCTGTTCCTCGACCAGCTTCGCCTTGCCGAGGGAGCCCTCGGCCGTGGTCTTGAACAGGGTCTGGTCGGAGTGGCCGTCGGAGCTGACGGCACTGGCCGTGAGGCGGTATTTCTTCGGCGTGTCGCTCAGTACCGATTCCGCGGCCGGCCACTTGCTCGGATCCGTGGCGGTCGGGTCGCCGGAGGTGCCCGCGAGGCCCGCGTTGAAGCCCAGGTAGTCGGTGGCGTCCAGCCGCGGCGACTCCAGGTTCTGCGTCACGCGCGAGACCAGGCTGATGGGTGCGGCCACAGAGGTGCCGGTGAGCTTGCGGATCGAATCCAGCTGCTCGAAGCTGATGCCGCCCTGGCCGGTGGCGATGTCGGGCTGCATCAGGCCGCCGTTATCCTTCGCCTTGGCCTGCACCAGGACGTCATAGAGCCCCCGGGAGTTTTGGTCCACGGTCCTGCTCAGCGCCGCCTGGGACTGACCCTGGACGAGCACGGACAGGCACATGGCCACGATCAAAATGGACGCGGTCAGCAAAAGCACTCTGCTTCTGATGAACCTCTGGACGGCGTTCATTGGGCTCCTGAAAGCTGGATTGCGTGCGCACGCCGCAGTTCATTTCCTGAGGAAGTGAAGGCGCCCCGTGCCGGGCGTGCAAAAGTAAAGGCCGGTCTGCCGGCCAAGACCCGAAATTCGGTCCTAGCCATTGTACGCAGACCGGCCGGCCTCTCGTGGCCGCCGGCGGCGGTCATGCCGCCGCCGGGGCCACGCGGGGAGGATTTCAGTCCTCGAGGTCAACCTCGCGGACCATGTCAGCGCCGATCCCGGCCTTGATCGCGTCAAGGACCTGCTGGGGCACGGAGCTGTCGATGGTCAGCAGGGCCAGCACCTGGCCGCCTTCCGTCTGGCGTGCCACCTGCATGCCGGCGATGTTGATGTTGTTCATGCCCAGGATGTGGCCGATCGTGCCGATCACGCCGGGGCGGTCCGAGTAGGCAACCACCACGAGGTGTTCGCTGATCGGGATTTCCACCTCGTAGCCGTTGACGCCGACCAGTTTCTGGATCTGCTTCGRGCCCGTCAGGGTTCCGGCGACGGAGATCTGGCTGCCGTCGCTGAGGGCGCCGCGCAGGGTCAGGACGTTGCGGTACGACTCGGTGTCCGGCGTCGTGATGAGGCGGACGTTTATGCCGCGCTGCTCGGCGATGACGGGTGCGTTGACGTAGGAGACCTGCTCGGTCACGACGTCGGCGAAGATGCCCTTGAGCGCCGCGAGTTCCAGGACCTTGACATCGAGCGAGGAGATCTCGCCGGCCACCTCGACGTCGAACTGGGTGAGGGAGGCATGGGTCAGCGCGGTGAAGATGCGGCCCAGCTTTTCCATCAGCGGGATGCCGGGGCGGACGTCCGGGGCGATGATACCGCCGGCGACGTTGACGGCGTCGGGGACCAGTTCGCCGGCCAGAGCCAGGCGGACGGACTTGGCGACGGAGACGCCGGCCTTCTCCTGGGCCTCGTCGGTGGAGGCGCCCAGGTGCGGGGTCACCACGACGTTGTCGAGTTTGAAGAACGGCAGGTCGGTGCTGGGTTCCTTGGAGAAGACGTCGACGCCGGCGCCGGCGATGTCACCGGCCTGCAGCGCGGTATAGAGGGCTTCCTCGTCCACCAGGCCGCCGCGGGCGACGTTGACGACGTACGCCGTGCTCTTCATCTTCTTGAACGCCTCGGCGCCGAGCATGCCGACGGTTTCCGGGGTCTTGGGCATGTGGATGGTGATGAAGTCCGACTGGGCCAGGAGCTCGTCGAGCGTCACCAGCTGCACGCCGAGCTGGGCGGCCCGGGCGGAGGTGATGTAGGGGTCGTACGCGAGGATCTTGGTGTCGAAGCCCTTCAGGCGGGCCGCGACGAGGGCGCCGATCCGGCCCAGGCCGATGATGCCGATCTTCTTCTCGAAGAGCTCGATGCCGGTGTACTTGGAGCGCTTCCACTCCCCGTCCTTGAGGGCGGAGCTGGCCTGCGGGATGTGGCGGGCGAGGCTCAGGATGTGCCCGACGGTCAGTTCGGCGGCGGAGACGATGTTGGAGGTCGGCGCGTTGACCACCATGACGCCGGCCTGGGTGGCCGCCTTGATGTCCACGTTGTCCAGGCCGACGCCGGCGCGGGCGATGACCTTGAGGTTCTTGGCGGCGGCGATGGCCTCGGCGTCCAACTGGGTGGCGGAGCGGACCAGGATCGCGTCGACGTCGGCGATCGCGGAGAGCAGCTGGGAACGGTCGGAGCCGTCAGTCTGGCGGATTTCAAAGTCCGGGCCGAGGGCCTCGACTGTGGCGGGCGAAAGTTCCTCAGCGAGGAGTACGACAGGTTTGGTGCTTGTCACCGGTGACCTCTTTAGCTCTCTTGTGTATCTGGTGGGGATTTTGGTGAATCGGGTGGTGCGGGTGGTGCTGGACAGCAGGGAAGCCGGACCCCAGGATGTGGTGTCCGGCTCCCCTGCCGGGCAATGCCTAGCGGGCGACTGACCCTTCGGTGTAGTCGTCTTCGTTCTTGATCCAGGAGAACAGCTTGCGCAGTTCGCGGCCGGTGGCCTCGATCGGGTGGTCTTCACCCTTCTTGCGCAGTGCCTTGAACTCCGGCGCGCCGGCGTCCTGGTCGTCGATGAAGCGCTTGGCGAAGGTGCCGTCCTGGATGTCCGCGAGGACAGCCTTCATGTTTTCCTTCACCTGCGGGGTGATGACGCGGGGGCCGGAGACGTAGTCGCCGTATTCCGCGGTGTCCGAAACGCTCCAGCGCTGCTTGGCGATGCCGCCCTCGACCATGAGGTCGACGATCAGCTTGAGCTCGTGCAGCACCTCGAAGTAGGCGACCTCGGGCTTGTAGCCGGCCTCGGTGAGGGTTTCGAAGCCGTACTGGATCAACTGCGAGGCGCCGCCGCAGAGGACAGCCTGCTCGCCGAAGAGGTCGGTTTCGGTCTCTTCGGTGAAGGTGGTCTCGATGACGCCCGCACGGGTGCCGCCGATCGCCTTGGCGTAGGAGAGGGCCAGTTCCTTGGCCTTGCCGGACGGGTTCTGCTCGACGGCGATCAGGTCCGGCACGCCGCGGCCGGCTTCGAACTCGCGGCGCACGATGTGGCCCGGGCCCTTGGGGGCGACGAGGGCGACGTCGACGTCGGCCGGGGGCTGGATGTAGCCGTAGCGGATGTTGAAGCCGTGGCCGAAGAACAGGGCGTCGCCCGGCTGCAGGTTCGGGGCGATGTCCTCGGCGTAGACGTGGCGCTGGACCTGGTCCGGGGTCAGGACCATGATGAGGTCGGCCTCGGCGACGGCGTCGGCAACGTTCAGGACCCGCAGGCCCTCGGCCTCGGCCTTGGCGCGGGACTTCGAGCCTTCCTTCAGGCCGACGCGGACGTCAACGCCGGAATCGCGGAGGCTGAGGGCGTGGGCGTGGCCCTGGGAGCCGTAACCGATGACGGCGACGGTGCGGCCCTGGATGATCGACAGGTCGGCGTCGTCGTCGTAAAACATTTCAGTCACTGGGGTGTCTCCTTTTGAGTGGATTCTTCGTAGATATTGTCTGTGGTGCTGCGGTACAACGGGGCGGCTCCGGCGGTGTTACGCGCTGCGGAGGGCCCTGTCACTCATGGAGCGGGATCCCCGCCCAACGGCCAAGGTGCCGGACTGCACGATTTCGCGGATGCCGAATGGCTCAAGCACTGACAAGAGTGCTGTGAGTTTCTCGGGGTGGCCCGTTGCCTCAATGACCACCGACTCTGTGGAGACGTCGACCACTGAAGCGCGGAACAGGTCTGCAGCCTGGGTGACCTGCAGGCGTGTTGCGGCATCCGCACGTACCTTGACCAGGATGTGGTCACGCTGTACGGAAGATTCGGAGGTGAGCTCGACGATCTTGATCACGTTGACCAGCTTGTTCAGCTGCTTCGTGACCTGTTCGATCAGCTCGCCATCGGCGTCGACCACCACGGTCATCCGGGACATGCCCGGGACCTCGGTGGGGCCGACGGCCAGGGAATTGATGTTGAAGGCCCGGCGGGCGAAGAGGCTGGCGACGCGGGTCAGCACACCGGGCTTGTCTTCGACCAGAACGGACAATGTGTGGCGGGTCATGTTCAGTCCTCCTCTTCCCATTCCGGGGTCATGTTGCGGGCAACCTGGATCTGGTCGTTGCTGACCCCCGCGGGGACCATCGGCCACACCATCGAGTTGGGGCTCACGACGAAGTCAATGACCACCGGGCGGTCATTGATCTCCAGCGCCTTCTGGATGGTCGCGTCGATGTCCTCGTCGCGTTCGCACCGGAAGGCAGCGCAGCCGTAGGCGTCCGCCAGCTTGACGAAGTCCGGGATGCGGACCGTGTCGTGGCCGGTGTTGAGGTCGGTGTTGGAGTAGCGGCCCTCGTAGAAAAGGGTCTGCCACTGTCGGACCATGCCCAGGGAGGAGTTGTTGATGATGGCGACCTTGATGGGGATCTTGTTAATCGCGCAGGTGGCCAGTTCCTGGTTGGTCATCTGGAAGCAGCCGTCGCCGTCGATCGCCCAGACCACGCGGTCCGGTTCGCCCACCTTGGCGCCCATGGCCGCCGGCACGGCGTAGCCCATGGTGCCGGCGCCGCCGGAGTTGAGCCAGGCGTGCGGGCGTTCGTACTTGATGAACTGTGAGGCCCACATCTGGTGCTGTCCGACGCCGGCGACATAGACGCCTTCGGGACCGGTCAGGGCGCCGATGCGTTCGATGACGCGCTGCGGGGCGCTGAGGCCGTCCTCGGGTTCGGTCCAGCCGAGCGGGTAGGTTTCCTTGAGGTTGTTAAGGAAGGCCCACCAGGTGGTCAGGTCCGGGGTGCCGAAGGCTTCGAACTGCAGGCGCAGGGCCTCGGTCAGCTCCGGGATGATCTCCTTGACCGAGCCGACAATCGGGACGTCGGCCGTGCGGTTCTTGGAGATTTCCGCCGGATCGATGTCGGCGTGGATGACCTTGGCGTTCGGGGCGAAGGACTTCAGGATGCCGGTCACACGGTCATCGAACCGGGCGCCCAGGGTGATCAGCAGGTCCGACTGCTGCAGGGCTGTCACGGCGGAAACCGTGCCGTGCATGCCCGGCATGCCCACGTGCTGGGGATGCGAGTCCGGGAAAACGCCCCGCGCCATCAGGGTGGTCACCACGGGGGCGCCGGTCAGCTCGGCCAGTTCACGCAGCTCGGCCGAGGCGTGGGCCTTGACCACTCCGCCACCGACGTAGAGCACGGGCTTGCTGGCACCGGAAATGAGCCGGGCGGCTTCGCGGACCTGCTTGCTGTGGCCGCGCACCACCGGCCGGTATCCCGGGAGATCGATCTTGGGCGGCCAGGAGAACGTCATCTGGCCCTGCTGGGCGTCCTTGGCGACGTCCACGAGGACCGGGCCCGGGCGTCCGGTGGACGCCAGGTGGAACGCCTCGGCCATCACATGCGGGATGTCGTTGGGGTCCGTGACCAGGAAGGAGTGCTTCGTGATCGGCATGGTGATCCCGACGATGTCCGCTTCCTGGAATGCGTCGGTGCCGATCACCCCGCTGGAGACCTGGCCGGTAATGGCCACTATCGGCACGGAGTCCATGTGGGCGTCCATGATGGCGGTAACGAGGTTGGTGGCACCCGGGCCCGAGGTGGCGATGCAGACGCCAACCCGTCCGGTAACCATGGCGTAGCCTTGCGCGGCGTGGCCGGCTCCCTGTTCGTGACGGACCAAAACGTGGTTCATTTTGGAAGCCATCAAGGGGTCGTAGGTGGGCAGGATCGCGCCACCGGGCAAACCGAAAATGTCCTTTACGCCGAGTTCTTCGAGCGAGCGGACAATTGCTTGCGAACCGGTCATGACCGTCGGGGGTACGACGTTGTTCGGTCCGAGGACAGGAGAGACGGCAGCAGAGTCGACGCCGGCGTCAGCCGGACGTTCGACGCGTTCCGGAGCCTTGTGGGCTCCAGTGGACTTGGTGGCCATCAGCGAGGGGCTGATCGGCGATCCTTTGCTCATCGGACTCTTCCTTTGTGGATCTTCGGTGATCGTGGAACTACTGTTTTTGTTCTGGTGGTGCGGCTGGTGCTGCGGGAAATAAAAAAACCCCTCAGCCGGCGGGCTCTTCGAGGGGTTGCGCGTGACGGTTCGTTACCAGTGAAGGCTATTGAGCCACGCGCTTGGTAAGTACGACGGAAACACCTGCAGCGCTCTCGACTGCAGTGCACTCAAATTCAGTGGCTCCGGCTGTAACGATCTCGGTCATGCGTTCAGTTTTCCCTCTGAGTGAGACGGGTGTCAACGAGCCCGGCCCGTGTCTCACTATTTGGACAWTGGTGTCCACTAGCTGGTCCTCCCTGGGTGGACGGCGCTCAGCGCCGTCCACCCAGGGAAGGCACTACCCGCAGTATGCGCCCGTGGAGGCGCTGTGGACGAGCTTGGCGTACTTGGCGAGCACGCCCTTCGTGAACTTGGCCGGGAGCGGCTCCCAGCCGACCTTGCGGGCCTCGAGCTCGGCGCCGTCGACCAGGAGGTCGAAGGTGCGCGCCGCGATGTCCACGCGGATCCGGTCGCCGTCCTTGACGAACGCGATGGGGCCGCCGTCGACGGCTTCCGGCGCGACATGGCCGATGCACAGGCCGGTGGTTCCGCCGGAGAACCGTCCGTCGGTCAGCAGCAGGACGTCCTTGCCCAGGCCCGCGCCCTTGATGGCGCCGGTGATGGCGAGCATCTCGCGCATGCCGGGGCCGCCCTTGGGGCCTTCGTAGCGGATCACAACGACGTCGCCCTTGTGGATTTCACCCTTGTCCAGGGCATCGAGCGCGCCCTGTTCGCGTTCGAACACGCGGGCCGTGCCCTCGAAGACGTCGGCGTCGAAACCGGCGCTCTTGACGACGGCGCCTTCCGGGGCCATCGAGCCGTGCAGGATGGTGATGCCGCCGGTCTTGTGGATCGGGTTGTCCAGTGCGCGCAGGATCTTGCCGTCCAGGTCCGGCGGGTTGATCGCGGCGAGGTTCTCGGCCACGGTCTTGCCGGTGACGGTGAGGCAGTCACCGTGCAGCAGGCCGGCGTCGAGCAGTGCCTTCATGATCACCGGCACGCCGCCGATCTTGTCGACGTCGGTCATCACGTAGCGGCCGAAGGGCTTGAGGTCGCCCAGGTGCGGGATCTTGTCGCCAATCCGGTTGAAGTCCTCCAGCGTCAGCTCCACCTCGGCTTCGCGGGCGATCGCGAGCAGGTGCAGCACGGCGTTGGTGGAACCGCCGAAGGCCATCGTGACGGCGATCGCGTTCTCGAACGCCTTGCGCGTCATGATGTCGCGGGCAGTGATGCCCAGGCGCAGGAGGTTGACCACGGCTTCGCCGGACTTGTGCGCAAAGGCGTCGCGGCGGCGGTCCGCGGAGGGCGGTGCGGCGGAGCCGGGCAGGGACATGCCCAGGGCCTCGCCGATGCAGGCCATGGTGTTGGCGGTATACATGCCGCCGCAGGCGCCCTCACCCGGGCAGATTGCCTTTTCGATGCGGTCCAGGTCCTCGCGGCTCATCTTGCCGGCGGCGCACGCACCGACGGCCTCAAACGCGTCGATGAGGGTGACTTCCTTTTCGGAGCCGTCCTCGAGCTTGACCCAGCCGGGCATGATGGAGCCGGCGTAGAGGAACACGGCGGCCAGGTCCAGGCGGGCAGCGGCCATCAGCATGCCCGGCAGCGACTTGTCGCAGCCGGCCAGGAGCACAGAGCCGTCGATCCGCTCGGCCTGCATGACCGTCTCGACGGAGTCGGCGATGACTTCGCGGGACACCAGGGAGAAGTGCATGCCCTCGTGGCCCATGGAGATGCCGTCCGAGACGGAGATGGTGCCGAACTGCATGGGGAACCCGCCGCCGGCGTGGACGCCTTCCTTGGCGCCTTGGGCGAGCCGGTTCAACGAAAGGTTGCAGGGGGTGATCTCGTTCCACGAGCTCGCCACGCCGATCTGCGGCTTGGCGAAGTCGTCGTCGCCCATGCCGACCGCCCGGAACATGCCGCGCGCGGGGGCGGCGTGGATTCCATCGGTAACGACCCGGCTGCGGGGCTTGATGTCCGGCTTGGTGTCTGCTGCTGTTTGGGTGTCCTGACTCATGGCTCAAAGTCTAGGGCTCTGCTACAGGCGCCAACGACCCAAGAACGGAGCGTTAAGCGGAAAACCGGGAATATTTCGATCAAATAGTGGACTCTCGTCTCACATCATGAAACCGGGGCCCCCTTTGACCTAGGCCCGGTGAGCCGCGTCACGCAGTTCCGGGGCCTCGGCGACACCTTGGGCCTCGGCCTTGAGCATCGCCAGGACCTGCTGGATGGTGGTCCGGGCCGCCACGTCCGGACGGGCCAGCGCCACGATGCTCCGGCTGGCCTTCACGCCCYCGAGCGGTCGCAGGACGAACCCCCGGCCCTGGTTGCCGACCGCCGTGTACCGCGGCAGCAGGCTCAGCCCGTGCCCGGCGCTGACCAGGGCTTCCAGGACCCGCAGATCCGGGAACTGCTGGGCCCGGACCGCCTGCGAGTCGGCCCGCACCTCGATCTGGCGCAGCACGGTGTCGAAGGGAAAACCCTCGGGGACTCCCATCCACGGAAAGCCGACGACGTCCTCGGCGCACAGTGTGGCTTTGCCGGCCAAAGCGTGCCCGGCCGGCAAAGCCACGTCCAGGGGTTCGTCCAGCAGCGGCACCACCGTCAGGCCCTGGCCGCCGAAGACTTCCGGACCGTCGACGCTGTGCGCCAGGACGATGTCGTAGTCCGCGGTCAGCCCGGCGAACCCGGCAACGCCCGGGTCCTCGAAGTGCGCCTCGAACCGGAGCCCCTCGACGGCTTTGACCCGGTGCAGCATGCCCGGCAGGAACATCTCCGCGGCGCTGGGAAAGAAGGCTGCCACCACCCGTGTCTGCCAGCCGCGCCGGTACGTGTCGATGGTTGCTTCCGCCCGGGCCATGGCCGTCGACACGTCGGCGGCGGCGCCGGCCATGGCCAGCCCTGCCTCGGTAAGGCGCACTCCCCTGCCGGATTTCTCCACCAGGACGACGCCCAGTTCCTCCTGCAGGGTCTTCAGCTGCTGCGACACTGCCGATGGCGTGACCTTCATGGCCTCGGCCGTGGCGCCTACGGACCCGCGGCCGGCGAGTTCACGCAGTATCTGAAGTCGCTTGAAATCCATGAGGCGAGGCTACACGCCGGGCCGGGTTTGATTCCGGTTCCGGGTTGCTCACCGGGCCGGGGATCCGCTCCGGGAATGCCCGGCATTTGGCCGCCGGGAGGGTGGACAGCCGGCTTTGCCCGGACGTAACGTCAAGCATCGGCAACCATGCCTCATGGGCTGAATACGGACTGAAAGGCTCTGCTATGGACTGGATCGTCTGGCTCGTTGTCATCATCGTGGTGGTCGCTGTGGTCTGGCGGCTGCTGAACCGCAACAAGAGCCGCCCGGGCGCAGATTCCTCATCCGCTGCAGGCACCAGCACCGGCACTTCTGCCGGCATTTCTTCTGGCACCCCTGCCGATTCGACGCCGGTGCCTGGCGCGGCGACGGCGAGCGGTTCGGCGGCCAGTTCGACGGTGGCGACCAGTCCGGCTGGCCCGGCAGCGGCCGCGGCCGCGGGTCCGACGGCGGCCGGGGGTGCCGCCGGTCCTACGG